>JANXTD010000223.1 GCA_025352585.1 Fimbriiglobus sp. | reverse complement strand
GTCTACGGCGACGACGCGGTGCAGTTCGTCGAGACCGCCACCGGCAGGGTCGTCCAGACGCTCGCCGTCGCCGACGAGCCGTACGGCATCGTCACGACGCGCGACGGGAAGTTCGCCTACGTCAGCCACGACTACCCCGGCACGGTCAGCGAAATCGACGTGGCGGCCCGCAAGGTCACGCGCACGTTCGCCGTGGGGAATGGTTGCCGCGGGCTGGCGCTCTCGGCCGACGCGGCGACGCTGTACGTCACGGAGTTCTACACCGGCACCCTGGTTGCCGTGAACCGCGTCAGCGGCAAAGTCGCCGACCGCTGGCCGGGGCAGGAGCAAGACAACCTCGCGCGGCACGTCACGCTGCACCCCAAGCGCGGCAAGGCGTATGTGAGCCACATCCGCAGCCGGGTGACCGCCCACGACGCCCGCGGCTCGATCTTCCCGCATGTGAGCTTCTGCGACCTGACGCCCGCCAAGCCCGGCGAGAAGCGGCGGCGGTCGATCGCGCTCGACACCTACGACGGCAACTTCGTCGTCACCAACCCCTGGGAGTCGGCGCTGTCGCCGGACGGCTCGAAGATTTACACCGTCTTCTCGGGCACCAACGACCTGTACGTGTCGAAGGTGATCGACGACGACTACCAGGAGATGGAGCGGATCGGCCACGCGGTCACCGTCGGCCGGCACCCGCGTGCGGTCTGCGTGTCGCCCGACGGGCGCGAGGTCTACGTCTACAACACCCTCGACCACGCCGTCGCCGTGTTCGACCCGCTGTGCCGCTCGAAGCTCGCCACGATCGCGGTTAGCACCCCGGCGCACACGGCCGAGTGGCGGCGCGGCAAGGAACTCTTCCAGACGGCCCTGCAACCGATGGGGTCGGCCCGGTGGATCTCGTGCAGTTCGTGCCACCCCGATGGCCTGCACGACGGCCGCGTCTGGAGCAACCCCGAGGGCCAGCGCAAGACGACGAACCTCTTCGGCACCGCCCACACGCACCCGCTGCACTGGTCCGGCGACCGCGACGAGTCGCAAGACTTCGAGTACACGATCCGCGGCCGGCTGATGCAGGGCCGCGGCCTGTCACGGGCGACGCTGAAACCCCGGCACACCTTCACGGAGTTCGCCGAGAGCGAGCAGAAGACCGCCGGGCTTTCGGCCGACCTCGACGCCCTGGCGGTCTACACCAACTCGTTCCCCGTGCGCCTGTCGCCCCACGCCCCCGGCGGCAAGCTGACGCCGGAAGCCGAGCGCGGCAAGGCGACGTTCTTCGCGGCGACGACGAACTGCGCGAGTTGCCACAGCGGCCCCTACTTCACCGACAGCTCGACGAAGAAGCCGCAGACGCTGCACGACGTGGGCACCGGAGGGGCGGCGACCGAGAAGATCGGCGCGAACTTCGACACGCCGACGCTGCTGGGGGCGTACCGCGTCAACAGCTACCTCCACGACGGCCGGGCGAAGACTCTCCTCGACGTGCTGACGACGTGCAACGTGGGCGACAAGCACGGCACCACGTCGCACCTGAAGCCGGCGGAACTCGACGACCTCGTGGCGTTCCTGAAGTGCCTGCCGTACGAGACGCCGCCGGACAGCACGCCGAACACGGTGGGGCACTTTTTGAAGCTGAAGCCGACGAGCGTGCGGTAGCCGACTCGGGTGTGGGGTGTCGGGTGTCGGGTTTCGCAGGACCGAACCGCACGCGATCTCGCGCTCTGCGACACCCGATACCCGACACCCGATCTTGAGCGACAATGATGCCCCCCGCCCGCCGGCCCAAGTCCGAAAACCGCCTCCGGCCCGTCTGGCGTTCGACCGTAGTCGACCACGTCGTTGGGCTGGCGTGGTCGGGCGACGCGCTCGCCGTCGCGGCCGTCTCGGGGCCGGTCACCGTCTTCGACGCGGCGGGTCAGGTCCGGCACGCGCTCCCCGGCCACGGCTTCGGCACGTCGGCGCTGGGTTGGCAGCCGCGCGGCAACTTGCTCGCCACGGCGGGGCAGGACGGCCGCGCCCGACTTTGGGACGGCGCGAACGAATCGCAAAGTCTCGACGGCGGGGCGCAGTGGGTCGAGCGGCTCGCCTGGCACCCCGACGGCACGCGGCTCGCCACCGCCGCCGGCAAGAAGGTGCGGCTCTGGTCGGCGACCGGCGAACTCTTGCGCGAGTACGCCGGGCACGCCGCGACGGTGCAAGACCTCGCCTGGCAGCCGGGCACGGGGCACCTCGCGGCGGCGGCCTACGGCGGCGTGAGCCTCTACGACGGCGTTTCCCCAGAGGCGTTGCGGACGTTCGTCTGGAAGGGGTCGCCGCTGACACTGGCGTGGTCGCCGGACGGCAAGGTGTTGGCCCACGGCAACCAGGACGCGACGGTCCACTTCTGGCTCGCCGCCGCCGGGACGCCGCTGCAAATGACCGGCTTCCCCGGCAAAGTCCGCGAACTCTCGTGGGACGCCACCTCGCGCTACCTCGCCACCGGCGGCGGGGCGGCCGTGTGCGTCTGGGACTGCGCCGGGGCCGGTCCGGAGGGCCGCACGCCGAGGATGCTGCTCGAGGACGACGCCGAGGCCGCGGTGACCGCCGTGCAGTGGCAGCGACGCGGCCCGCTGCTGGCGTCGGCGTACGCGAGTGGCGAAGTCCACCTGTGGCAGCCGGCCGCGAAGTCGCCCCTGGCCGGGCGCGACAAGGTCAGTGCCGAGAAGGCCGTGACGCTGGCGTGGTCCGCGGAGGACCGGCTACTGGCCGTCGGCACCGCGGCGGGCGACGTGGCGGTGTACAAGGTCGGGTAGTTAGA
>JANXTD010000200.1 GCA_025352585.1 Fimbriiglobus sp. | reverse complement strand
GGCTTGACGGCCACGACGACGATTTGGCTGCCCTGCACGACTTCGGCGTTGGTCGGCACGGCGCGCAGGCCGGTCGCGGCCGTGAACGCCTGGCGGGCGGCGGGGTTCGGCTCGCCGGCGAGGCTGTGCTTGAGGTCGAGCAGCCCCGCGGCCGTCCACGCCTTCGCGAGCGCCGTGGCCATCTGGCCGGCCCCGAGGAAGCCGACGGAGTGTGCGGACGCGCGTGCTGACATCGCGGAACCCGTAGGGACGAAAGGCTCAGTCTATGAACCTCACGGCCGCCGACGCAGTTTCTCGGCCTCGGTGACGCTCACGGCGATGCGTGCCTGCAAGTCGGCGAGCATCGCGTCGCGGTCCATCGCCTTGTAAACGCCCGAATGCACCGGCTCGCCGTAGTGTAGGCCGATGCTGCGGCCGCCGGTCGCCTCGAACAGCGTCTCCGGCTGGGGCCGCCTGGCGTGGCGCGACCACATGTCGTAGCAGCCGCTGATGCCGACCGGGACGATCTGGCAGTTCGCCTTCTTGATCAGCAGCGAGATGCCGGGCTTAAGCGGCTGCAAGGTGCCGTCGTGGGTGCGTTCGCCTTCAGGGAAGATCACGATCGCGCGGCCCTGCCCCAGCAGCCCGAGCACCGTTTGCAACCCCTCCTTGCCGAAGCCGCGGTCGATCGGCACCGCGCCGTAACTGCGGATCGCCGCGGCGAACAGTCGGTTCTTGAAGAGGTTGTGCCGGGCGAGGTAGACCAGCCAGCGCGTCGAGGCATTGCCGACGAGCCACGGGTCGAGGAACGACTGGTGGTTCGACACTAGCAGCACCGGGCCGGTCGCCGGGATGTTGCCGCGGCCGGACGCGCGGAAGCTCAGGCCGAAGGTCAGGGCGTGGAAGGTCAGCCAGAAGGTCGAGTGGAACGCCACACGCTGCGTTAGGTCGCCGGGGATTGCCATGCGGCGACTTCTTTCAGCAAGCGGGCCAAAACTTCGTCGGGAGTCAGGTGCGACGTGTCGATCTCGACCGCGCCGTCGGCCTTGCGCAGCGGGTCGATGGGGCGCACCTTGTCGTCGTGGTCGCGTCGCTCGACACTGCGGCGCAGCGCGGCCAGGTCGATCGGCTCGTGGGGCTTCAATTCGCGCTTCTTGCGGGCGGCGCGCTCGACCTGCACGTCGTAGTGAGCGACGAAGTAGAACTTCACCTCCGCGTCCGGGAAGACGACGGTCCCCTGGTCGCGGCCCTCGCACACGACGTGCGGGTGCAGCCCGGCGATGCGCTTCTGCTCGGCCTGCAACTTGCGCCGGACCTCGCCCCACTTGCTCACGGCACTCGCCAGGGCGTTCATCGGCTCGTCGAAGATCGTCGGCGGCATCGGCACGCCGTTGACGTGAACGTCCTGCCCGTTCAGCGCAAACTCCCACGGCTCGATCAGGGCGTGGACGCGGTCGGCGGGGCGGCCCATGTCGAGCACGTCAACGCCGGCTTCGCCCAACAGGTGCGCGACGCTGCGGTACATCGCCCCGGTGTTGAGCAAGTACAGGTCGAGGGCGGTGGCGAGCTTCAGGGCCGCGAGCGACTTGCCGGTGTGGGCCTGGCCGTCGATTGTGATGACGCGCGGCAGCCGGGGCATCGGAGTCGGTCCCTGGGTCAACGGACGAACCCCGGCACCGGCCGGGGTTCGCGTCATCCTACGGCTTCGGCTACTTGATGCGGAGGGTCACCGAGTCGTTCTCCTTGATCGCCGCCGTCGTCGCCTGGCTGCCGGAGTGCAGCAACTCGTAGGTGTAGCTGCCGGCCTGGACCTCGACCGACTTCGAGGCGTTCGGCTCGATGCGGTGCGAGCTGCCGTTGACCATCATCGAGATCGGCACCGGGTACTCGCTGACGATGCGGACGGTCGCCTTCGGCCCGACAATCGCCGGGCTGGCCGGGGCCGCCGGGCCGGGCATCGGCTTGGGCGTCGGGTCGGCCTTCGCGGTGGCGTCGGGCTTCTGGGTGGTCGTCGAGTTGTTGACGGCGTCGAGCTTCTTCTCGAGGCGGGCGATCGCCTCCTCGAACTTGCTCACGTCCACCTTCTTGAGCGCCTCTTCCATGCGCTTGAGGCGGGCGTCGAGTTCGTCGAACTTCGACACCAGGCCCGGCTCGGTCTTGCCCGACTCCTTGTTGAGCTTGCCCTTCACCGCGTCGTCGGTCAGTTCGCGGAACTTCTTCTCGAGTTCGGCGTCCTGGCGCAACTTCTCGACCTGCCGCTTGAGGTCGCCCAACACTTCGTCCTTCGGAGCCTCCGCCTTCACGGCGTCCGACTTCGGGATGTTCGCGGGCGGGTCGGCGGCGGGGATCGGTGCGACCGGGGAGACGGCGAGCGCCACGCCGAGTGCGGCGGACTTCAGGGCCTGGCGGGTGGGGATCACGGCGGCTTCTCCGGGCGGCTCAACGGTGAGCGAGGTCAAGGCTCCGGGGGTCGCCTTCAGCGGCGCGACCTCGGGGATGCTCTTGACACTAAATCCCGGTTGCGGCGCAGGCAAGGGAAATTCCGGTGGCATCGCCGCAAACGGTCGCGCCGGCGGGGCAAGCTGCGCCGGTTGCGCGGGCGGGGCAACCGGCTTCGCCTCAAGTGCCGGCGGTTTCGGCAGTTGTCGCGGCGGCGGCGCGACTTCGACCTCGGCAACCTTGACCGGGGTCGGCGCGACTTCGATCGGCTGCCCGAGGTCCGGAATGCCGAGCGACGGCATCATCGGCAGCAGCGGGCCGGCCGGGTTGACGGGCGTCACCGGGGCCGGACTCGGCGGCACCTCGACCGGCCGGGGCGGCGGCCACGGGGTCGGCTCCGGCGGCTTGGCCGGGGCTGCGGACTCCAGTGGCGGCAACGTCGGCATCAGCGGCAGCGGCGTCGCCGGGGCTTCGGCCGCGGCCAACGTCAGCGGCTCGGCCGGCGGGCGCGGCGCGGGCGACCGGACCTCGGCGGTCGTCCAGGTCGGCTGGTCCGGCGGCCCGAGCGGCACGGCGGCGGCCCCGCGGTACAGCCCGAGGCTGCCCGCGCCGACTGCGAGGCCGACGGTCGTCATGCCGAGCATCGGCAGCTTGCGGCGGCGTGGTGTGGTGTCCCCGAGCATTCGCGTCTCCCCCGTGTTCGCGTCGTCCGTGTGTGTGTCACGCCGTGGGCCGGCGGCGTCCCCCCGGAAGCCGCCGGCCCTCGGCCCGTCGTTAGTTCTGCTCGAACGCCGCGATGCGGTTGACCGGCGTCGAGGCGGACTCCTGCGCGTCGTTCCCCTCCAGGGAGAACTCCATCAGGAAGGCGTCCTCGCCGCTGTCCTCGTAGTAGTTGCGCAACACCCGCGTCGCCCGGAAGTCCTGCATCCGGAAGAACACCTGGGCGTCCAGGTTGCGCTCGCGGACGGCCAGCGTGACCTTGCTGCGACGATGGCTCGACAGCTTGCCCACGAGTTTGCTGACCATCTGCGCCCCGATGCCGCCGCGGCGCGACTCGGGCGCGACCGCGAAGTTCAGCACGTGCAATCGGTCCTTGTGCAACTCGTAGATCATGAACCCCACGATGCGGTCCTGGTGCTCGGCCACCATGCCGATGCAGTTCCGCTGGCGTAAGCAGCGCAGGAAGTCCTCCTCGGTCCAGGCGAACTCGAAGCTCTGCTGCTCCGCCGCCAGGACCTCCCCCATGTCGCGGCGGATCATCCAGCGGATGTGGACCCGTAACAGTTCTCTCGGCGCACGTCCTGTGCTCATGGTCGGATTCCTCCCCCGCCAGTCCCCGCGTCGTCCCCCACGGCAACGCGGTCGCTGACTATTGGTCCGTAGTCGTGTCGGTCTGAGTCGCGGTCGTTTCGGTCACGGTCGCCCCAGACTCGCAGGTCTCGTGCCGCGGGCCGGGGCCGGTCAACGTCGGGCGGCTACTCCTTGTAGAAGCGCGTGTTCTCTTCCTTGGTCGTCGCCTGGCGCGTCTCGCTGCTGACCAGCTTGACGCGGAAGCGGTAGTCGCCGGGCGCGGACCCCTTGACCCGCACGCGGTAGACCGCCTCCGCCTTGACCCCGAGTTGCGGGATCGGCTCAAAAGTAATCTGCTGGCCGACGACCTTGCCGGCGGTCGGACCGGTCGGTGCCCCGACGACCGTGGTGGTCTCGGCCAGTTCGGCGACGATCTGCACGTTGGTGCAGGCCCCGGTGCCCTGGTTCACCACGCGGATCTCGTAGGTCGCCTCCTTGCCGACTTCGATCGGGTCTTCGAGGTCCGACACCTCGAAGCGCAGGGCCGGCACGCCGTCGGCGCGGACCAGCGTCTCGGCGCGGGCCTCCAGCCCCTTGGCGGCCGGGGTGCGGCTCTCGACCGTGGCGATGTCGCCGGTCGCGGCGACGGCCTGGGCGACCGTGCGGACGGCCCCCTCGGTCGGCGCGACGGCCCGGACCTTGAGCGTCACCGTCTTGGTGGTCCCCGCGGCCAGCCCCGGCAGCCGCCAGCCGACCGCCCGGTTCGCGTCCAGGAACGCCCCGCCGTCGGTCGCCGTCAGGAACTCGATGCCGGGCGGCAGCGCGGCCCAGAGTTGCACCGGGTCGGTGGACGCCGTGCCGGGGTTCGACAACTCGATCGTGTAAGTCGGCTCGCTCCGCACCAGGCAGCGCGACGGACCGACTTGCTTGATCAGCAGCATCGGCTCGACGAGGTTCACGCTGGCCTTGGCGACTTCGGTCTGAGAGCCGTCGGCGACCGCGGTGATCGAGCAGAGTTGCGCCCCCGACTTGGCCGCGACGACTTCGAGGCTCATCGTCTTCGACTGCCCGGCCGGCAGGTTCGCCAACTCGGCCTCGATGACCTGACCTTGAACGTGCGTCAGCCCGTCGCTGAACTTGGCCTGGAGCAGGATCTTGCCGGCGGTGCCGGTGCCGGTGTTGGTGAGCTTGATTTGGAACGGTACTTTCTCGCCGACGCGGGTCGTCTCCGGCCCGGTCATGGCCAGCGTGATCTTGGGCCGCGTCACCCGGACGCGGGCCTCGACGGCGGTCGTGAAACTCACGACGGCGCGGCTGCGGATGTCGCCCTCTTCGAGCGGCTTCACCGTGACGCTGATGCGCTTCTCGGCCCCCGATTCGAGTGCCCCCAGCGACCAGGCCAGGCGGTCCCCGGCGGTCTCGGCCACCGGCGTGCTGGCGAGGAACTGGCACTTGGCCGGCAGTTCGTCCTCGACGCGGACGTTGGCGACGGCCCCGGTGCCGACGTTGCGGACGACGAGTTCATACACGAGCGCCTGGTTGACGCCGATCGTCTCGACGCAGACCGCCTCGACGACGACGTTCGGCACTTGCCGCGAAGTCGCCGCGGCGGCCCCTTGGGGCACCATGCGCGCCGACTCGGCCGGCGTCTCCTCGAACGCCTTGGGGCGAACGGCCGACGTCGGCGGGACGGGCGCGATCGGCGCGACCGTCGGCTCGATCGCGGCCGGCAGTGGCTTGAGCGCGGCGGGCGGGGTCGGCTCCGGGCTGAGGCCCAGCGGCAGAGCCTTCGGCTCCGGCAGCGGCGACGTTTCGACCTTCACCGACGGCGGCGGCGGCAGCGGCACGGTCGGCGTGAAGTAAGGCGGCGCGCCGGCCGGCTCGGCGTTGCCCAGCACGCGGACTTCGCCCGGCCCGGCGATCACCGGCTGCGTCAGACGCGGCACGCCGCCGGCCTGCTGGACCGGCGCGAATTGCGACGCCGCGCCGACCGGCTTGCCCGCCGAGCGGTCGCCCGGCTTCTGGCCGCCGAAAGTCGGGATGTTGGCCGACGACGGCAACGTCGGGGTCGGCGGCGGCGCGACGGGCCGCGGCGCGCCGGGGAACAGGCCGGGCGGCGGCGGCGACACCTTGCCCTGGTAGTACTTGACCTCGGCCGCGGGCGACGGCGTGGCGTCTTGCCCGCTGGCGCTCACGGTCACCCCGGCGATCAGCGCCCCGAAAGCGCCCGCGGACGCGGCTGAAATCCAACGACGGCTACGCACGGCGATCCCCCCCAAAAACGAAACGTCCGACAATCTTCGAGGCCCGACCGGTCCACCCCCGTGAGACCGGCCGGGCCGAACGCCCCCGCGGCGTTTCCATCTGTTCGTCAAAACCCGCCCGCGACTCAGGTCGGGGCCGGGTACTTCAAGGCGTTCTTGACCAGCTTGGCCGCGACCGCCTCGCTCAAGTCGATTCCGGTGTGCGAACTCAGCAGCATCACGATGTTGGCCACGTCCGCCAGTTCGTCCGCGATGGCCGCCCGCAACTCCGGGTCGTTGGCCGCCGCGACCGACTCGTCCGCCGTCATCCAGCGGAACAGGTCGCACAGTTCGCCGACCTCCGAGGCCAGCGCCATCACGAGGTTCTTCGGCGAGTGGTAAGGCTCCCACTGCCGCACTTCGGCGAAGCGACGGATCGCCCGCTTCAGTTCCGCCACCGGTGTCGTCTCGTCCGCCATACCGACCCCCGCGTGGCCCGTGAAGTCTGACCCCCGTCGGTCTCCGCGGGCGGCGGGTTATAACCGGGTGGGCCGTGGTGTCAACGCGCAAGGGCGGCGAATTCGGGGCGAAAGTGCTGGAAATTGCAGCGAAAATCGACTCAAGTCCGCGCCCGGCGCGGCCGGAGGCGGCACGTTCGCCCGGCCCGCGCCCGGCGACTTCGCCACTTTCGCCCGAAGACGGTGGGCGGGTGCGGCGGTGGCCATAGAACAATGAGGATTTTGCGCCCGGTCCCGGACCTTTGAGGTAATTGAAACCCGCCATGCCGAAGCGCACCGACCTCCACAAGATTCTGCTCATCGGCTCCGGCCCGATCATCATCGGCCAGGCGTGCGAGTTCGACTACTCGGGCACGCAAGCCTGCAAAGCCCTCCGCGAAGAGGGTTACTCGGTCGTGCTGGTCAACTCGAACCCCGCCACGATCATGACCGACCCCGAGACCGCCGACCGCACCTACATCGAGCCGATCACCTGGCAGGTCGTCGAGAAGATCATCGCCAAGGAGCGCCCCGACGCCTTGTTGCCTACGCTCGGCGGCCAGACCGGCCTCAACACCGCGATGGACCTGCACAAGCACGGGGTTCTGGTGAAGTACGGCGTCGAGATGATTGGTGCCAAGGCCGAGGTCATCGACAAGGCCGAGGACCGCTCGAAGTTCAAG
>JANXTD010000194.1 GCA_025352585.1 Fimbriiglobus sp. | reverse complement strand
GTCGGTCAGCAGCCGGTCGAACGCGACCGGGGTCAGCCCAGTGAGTCGGCGGAACGTCTCGGGCTGCTTCAGCAGACGGGCGGAGGGTGTCATCCCCACGTTCTACGGCTTTCGACCCCTATTGTGCAGCAGGTCTATTGTCTCGACGCCCGGCACTTGTGACGGCGAAGCCCGCGTCGCCGGCACCCGCATCAAGGTGCGGCACGTCTACACCTGGGTCGAGCGCCAGGGCTTGACCGTGGCCGAGGTCGTTGCGAACTACCCGCCGCTTTCCCGGTCGGCCGCCCACGCGGCGCTGGCGTATTACTGGGCGCACCCAGACGAAATCCACGACGCCCTTGCCGCCGAAGAGCGATTCGTCGCGGAGTTGAAGGTCAAAGCTGGCCCCTCGTTGCTCAACCAACGGCGACCCGCCGGGGGCTGACGGCATGCCCCTGACGATCCGCTACCACCTCGACGAGCACGTCGGCAACGCGATTGCATCCGGCCTGCGGCGCCGTGGCATCGACGTGACGACGACTCACGACGCCGACTCGAGCGGGGCCACTGATCCGACTCAACTCGCTTACGCCAACGCCCAAGAGCGGGTGATCTTCACCGAGGATGCCGACTTCCTGATCCTTGCCCACCTGGGCCTCGAACACGCCGGGATCGTGTGTTGCCAGCAGAACAGCCGCACCATTGGCGAGGTCATCGCCGGTCTCGAACTCGTCTGGGAACTCTGCGAGCCGGACGAGATGCGGAACCACGTCGAATTCCTTTGATGTCAACGTTCCTTCGGCAGGATGCGGTCCTGTTTTTCCGGGTCAACACCGGGGGCGAGTGTACGGACGGAACGGCTCCGTGCGGGCGTAGCTGCGAAGGACATCTTGCGACATCGGTGGTCTGCTTTGGGCGAATACGGGGGGGGGGGTGTCGGTTTGACCCGGCGCTCTTGTTGACGCGAGGGGCTAACAAGAACCTCCCGGTCCGCTGGTCACGCCGTCATCGTGTCGGTGCCGTTGGACGGCGCGTTCGGCTCGGGAATCTCTTCCGCCGTGACGACGTGCATCAGGTCTACGTCCACCGTGCGGTCGTAGGCCGTGCCGCCCGCACGCTTCGAGATGCCGACGACGGCGGAGCGGCGACCCACCATGATGAGGTCCGGGTGATGCACGTCCAGCACCGCGCCGGTCGCCAGCACCAGCCGGAACGGCTTGAACGGCTCGCGGCGGGCGTACTTGTACACGTCTTCCTGGTTCATTGGTAATCTCCCTCGTTCCCCACAGTGTACCACACTTACTCGCTCAAGCCCTTATCCCAATCGCGGAGTTGCTGCCGCAGGTCGTCGTAGTCGAGCGTCACCGACGGCGGGTGCGGGAACTGGTCGTCGTCGCCGGCGTCGCCGTCGGCCTCGGGGTCCTGCGTGCGGACCTTGCGCAACTCCTGCTCGAGCCGACGCAGCCACGCCGGCACGTCGAGGCCAACACCACTCGGGTGGTCGGCCAGCGGCTGGATCGTCGCCAGCAAGCCGGTGAACGCCGGGTTGTCCTCGGGTTGGCCGTCGCGGGCGGCCTGGGCGGCGCGGGCGACTCGGGCCGCGGCCTGGTCGATGCGCAAGGGTTGCAGGAAGCGCTCTTCGAGGCGGTCGCGGATCGTCCGCAACTTGATGGCGTGTTCGCTCTCGCGGGCCGTCAGTTGCGTCAGCAGGTCTTGCGAGGTCTTCTCGGCCTGGGCGGCGATCAGCTCGCGCCACTTGGCCGCGAGTCGGTCGAAGCCCTTGCGGCACAGCACCTCGTGGGCCAGCACCATCGGCCGCAGCCGCCAGGCGAAGCGGTCGTAGGCGACCTTCAATCGCAGGAAGTCGAGCAGGATGTACAGGTTCTCGCCGTAGTCGGACTGCGTCGTCGTCGTGTTGTAGTCGCGGTACTCGTCGTAGTGCTCCACGAGCGACTGCAACACGAGTTCGAGTTGCCGGGCGGTAGCGTCGCGGGGGACGTTGCCGTCGGCGAACTCGCTGACGAGCCGGGCCGGCTCGGGATTCTCGATCGCCTGCCGGTCGAGCCAGTTGGCGGCCCCTTGTGCGAGAATCCCGCGGATGTTCGAGAGCGTCAGGAAGCGCACGGTGAACAGTTCGCTGCCGTAGGTCTTGACGAAGCCGCGCAGCGACTCCCACGGCTCGCGCTCGATGACCGCCTCGAGCGACGACAGCCGCAGGCCGAGGCTGTGATCGACCCACAGCGAGCGGAACGAGTCGGCCATCTGCTTGAGCGCGACCGCGGCGGGGCCGTCCTCGCCGGTGTCGTCGCCCCAGTCCTTCGCCGAGTTCAGCAGCGACTCGACGATGCCCAACACGGCGGTGCGGAAGAGCTGGTCGAACGACGAGACGCGGCGGCCCTCCGGCGGGTCGTTGCGCTCCATGCCGCGCGACAGCTTCAGCAGTTGGAACGTCTCGCGCAGCAGCCCCAGCCGCGGCAGGCGCGACAGCAGGGACTCGATCATGTGCAGGGCGGTTTGCGCCCGGATCGCGGCCGTCGGGGTGCCGCCGTCGGTCGGCGGGCAGACGAGCAGCGGCTCCTGGCGGAACAGCGTGACGAAGCCGGGCAGCAGCCGCCGGACGCCGCCGCGGTCGCCGGTGCCGATGGCGCGTTCGAGCCGCAGGGCCAGCGGCTCCCAGGCCGGCAGGGCGAGCTTGCCGCCGACCTGGCGGTCGAACTCGTCCCCGGTCGCCAACTCCGGCTGCCGCGAGGTGAGCGCCGCCAGCGACCGCGCCGCCGCGGCCGTCTCGACGGCAGTCTGCACGGTCAACTCGAGGAGGCTGCCTTTCACTGCGCGGCGGCGGTCGTACTCCATGACGCCCTCGACACCCGTCGTCGCCTCCGGCACCGGCACGTCGTGCAGCGACCGGGCCAGGCTGGTGAGCGACACGAGGTTGCCGCGGGCCTTGCGCAGCCAGTCGCCGATCGCGGCCATCGCGGCGCTGTTGGTGCGGTCCCACAGGTCGGGCTGCGCCGCGGTGCGCCACAGCCTCGCCACCCCGGCGAGGAAGCGCAACTGCTCCTCGGCGACTTCGGCCTCGCCGTCGAGGACGAAGTCGCCGGCCATCGACGGCCCGCCGCCGTCGGCGACCTCGTCCTCCTCGCCGTCGTCGGCGCTGTCCTTGAAGCTGACCCCCTCGTAGGCGGACGCATAGGGGCTTTCGCCCTCCTCGTCTTCGTCTTCGTCCTCCTCCTCGTCGTCGCCCTCCCCGAGTTCGTCGTCGAGGTCGCTGTCGTCCTCGTCGAAGTCGAGGCCGTCGCCGAAGGGGATCTCGTCGCCGTCGAGGCCGAAGAGCGTCGGCACGCTCCAGCGGCTCTCGGCGTTGGCTTCGAGCAGCTCAAAAAATCGCATCACCAGCGGCGCACGCTCCGCGGCCGGCAGCGCGTCGGCGGTGACGACGTTTTGCAGCCAGCGGAAGGTGAGCCGGAAGAACGACGCCGACGGGTCTTGCAGCGGCACCGTGTCGGCCTCGCTGAGCCACGTCACCAGCAGCGCGAGGGACGCGCGGAAGTCGCCGTGGGTGAGGAGCGCGTCGATGACCTGGGCGAAGGCGGCCGGGGTGCGGAATCCGTCGCGGTGCTTGCGCCAGAACGCCGGGTCGCTGGCCCCGCCGGTACGCCACAGCGCGGTGGAGCGGGCGACGTGCTCGGCGGCGTCGGTGCGCTCCTGCCCCTGCACGCGCGGCATGTCCGACACGGCACTGGTGGCGTAGCGGTCCCACCACTCCGCGAGCTTCTTCATGCCCTCACGCAAGGCATCCTCCGCGGCGCGGTCCGGCCCCGTCGCGGCGACCGAAAGCGCTTGCGCGTACAGCTCGAACTGCCGGCCGACGGTCAGGATCAGTTCCTCGGCGCGGGGGTCGCGCACGGTGTCGTCGCGGCCGGGGAAGATCGGGAACAGCCCCTGGAAGCCGAGGATGTTCCACGGGTCGATCAACGCACCGCAGTCGATGCCGCGGCGCAGCAGGTCTTCGGCTTCGGCCAGGGCCTTGGCGGCGTCGGCGGGGCGGGACTTCTCGGCGGCGAACTGGGCGTCGGTCTGCCGCAACCGCACCTCGGTGCCGAAGCGCGTGGCCGGGGCGGGGATCTTGGCCGCGCGCTGCCGGGCCGCCTCGGGGTAGCCCATCGACGCGAACAGCAGGGCCAGGCGGCGCTCTTGCAGGTGCAGCGCGCGCTCGCCGGCGATGGCCTGGTTGAGGAACTGCCGCACGGTCGCGAACGGCTGGCGGTACCGCACCGCCTCGGCGCGCAGCCGGTCGGCGTGCGCCCCGCTGACGCGGTCGAGCAACTGCTTGTAGAAGTCGTCGCGGTAGCGGGCGATGCGCTGCACGAGCGCGGTGAGCGTCACCGTCGAGTCGTGGTGGTTCGGCCCGGAGCCGCTGACCCCCGCGCCCATCAGGATCGTCCCGCACAGCGCCGCGGCCGCCTCGAAGACGCGCTCGGGGTCGGGGCTGCGCAGGCCGGTCGTGTTCGGCCACTTGTCGCCGTGGACCCAGCGGAGCAAGGCGTCAAGGGTCGATTGCCGCAGCACGAAGCGGCCGTAGAAGCCGCGGCCGTCGATGCGGTGCGGGTCCCACTCGCCGAAGAGCACACTCGGCCGCTTGTTGACCGGGTGGAAGTGGTCGATGGCCCGTGGGTCGAGGGCGATCTCTTCGAGCCGCGTGAGGTCGAACGAGGCGTCGTCGAGCAGGCTCGGGTTGGTCTGCTCGAGGAGTTCCAGCGCCGGCCGGATGACCTCGGCGTACTGCCCCGGTGCCGCCCCGACGCCCTTGAAGTAGAGCGGCACGGGGCAGACTTGCTCGTGGGCGTAGAACTGCGTCTGCGGCCGGGTCTCGAGCAGCGCCATCGGCCGGTAGCCGACGAAGTCGTCGAGCCGGCGCAAGAGTTTCTCGGGCGGCTGGCCACGCCCCGCCAGGACAGCCTCGCAGCACTTGGCCAGGAAGAAGGCGTTGAACAGCCGGCCGTCGGGCTGGTGGCTGAGCAGGTCGGCGTGGTGGGCGCGGTAGGCGGCCGGCAGGGTGACGAGGGCGACTTCGAGGGCCGCCTTCGCCTGCGTCAGGTCGCGGAAGGCGGCACTCCCGCCGGATTCGAGTTCGGCGGCGCGGTGCGC
>JANXTD010000117.1 GCA_025352585.1 Fimbriiglobus sp. | reverse complement strand
AGCACTTCGCAAACTACCCAGGGTCCCAACTGCGTAACTCCTATGGTTTTCTCCGCGACTCTTGCGTCTCGGCGGCGCGAATTGTTTTCGGAGTTCGCCGGGGACTTACCCCACGTAGACGCCGCCGGTGAACTCGGCCTCGAACGCCAGGAAGTTGCCGGCCTCGGCCAGCGGGCCGACGGTGTACGTCCGCACCCGCGACACGTTGCCGGGGCCGCGACTCACGACGATCTGCTTGACCCCGGTCGCGTTCAAGTCCGCCACGGCCACCCGCAGGCCGCCCAACTCCACGCTGCCGCCTTGGGCGCTGAGCACGGCGCTATCGGTCGCCGGCAGCGGGTCGGGGTTGGAGACCACGCCGATGTCGAAGATGCCCAGCGGCGTCACCGAGCCGGTGCGGCTGTCGCGGATGCTGATCTGCGGCAAGGCGTCGGTGCCGGGGCCGACGACCACGTCCGCGGTGCCGTCGCCGTTCACGTCGCCGGCCGTCACGTAGACTCCGCCGGTGTAACTCGGGTCAAAGGCCATGTACTGCGTCAGGATGCGCAGGTCCGAGGCGTTGAACACCCGCACGTGCGGTCCGCCGCCGGGGCCGGCCCCCGTCACGATGTCGTCCTTGCCGTCGCCGTTCACGTCGCCCGCCGCCACCCGCACCCCGCCGCGGAAGCCCTTGTCGTAGGCGAAGAACGCGGTCAGCGCCCGGCCGGCCCCGTCGAACACCTTGACGACCGGCCCGCCGCCGTTGCCCGAGCCGACCACCACGTCGCCGACGCCGTCGCCGTTGAGGTCGCCGACCGCGACGAACGTGCCGCCGGTGAAGGTCGATTCGTAGGCGAAGAAGCTCGACACCGGCTGGAAGGTGATGCCGTCGAAGACCTGGATGTGCGGGCCGCCGCCGATCCCGGCCGCGACGATCAGGTCCGGCACGCCGTCGCCGGTCACGTCGCCGGTCGCCACGCGCACGCCGCCGGTGAAGTTGGGGTCGTAGACGAAGCGGTCGAACAGCACCTCCTTGGTGACCGCGTCGTAGACCCGCACGCGCGGGCCGCCGCCGGCGTCCGCACCGACCGCGAAGATGCTGCGCACCCCGGAGGCGTTGGGGAAGTTCTTGAAGGCGACCGCCGCGCCGCTGTCGGTCACGACCCGCGTCTGCGGCGTGCCGAAGAAGGCGTTGTTTGACCGCTCGAGGTGGGTCGCCTCGCCGGTGTTGACCTTGAGCGTGTTGCCGTCGCGCTTGCGGGTCGGCCCCTGCCCGTCCACGAGGATGTCGAGGGTCGAGGAGGGCGTGACGTTGAAGGTGTCGCCCCGGACCGCCTCGTTGCCGCCCTGGACGATCAGCGTGCGGACGGTCAAGGGGACCGCCGCGACGGTGCGCAACTGGCCGAGCGACTCGTTCGAGATGACCACGGCCTGGTCGCTGATGTCGAAGGTGTCCGCGCCGTTGCCCGCCGTACTGCCGGCGAGCGCCCCGGCGACGCCGAGGCCGGTGTCGCTGACGCCGACGACGGTGAGCGTGTCGCGCGCCCCGGTGCGGTTGGCGTCGCCGTCGATCGTGAGGCCGGCGGCGTCGGTGCCGTTGACGTTGACGAAGTTGACGACCGGGCCGACGCCGGCGAGGCGGATCTCGCCGCTGGTCGGCCCCTTGGGCTGGTAGACGATCCCCGCGCCGGGGTTGGCGACCGAGCCGAACGACGCGTTGGTGGCGTCGCGGTAGGCGAAGTTGTTGCGGCCGCCGCGGGCGTCGTAGTCGAGGAAGCTCAGCGTGTTGAAGCGGATCGGCTTGCCGATGCCGGTGACCGTGCCGTTGACGGTGTCGGTGAGCGTCACGGCCGGCGTGACGATGTCCGTCACCGCGAAGCCGTACACGGCCAGCCGCGTCGTGCCGCCGCCGACGACCGTCAGCGTGTCGGCGGTGACGCCGAAGTTGCCCGAATCGACCGCGACGACGTTCGAGCCGGTGCCGCCCCGCACGGTCACGACGCCGCCCGCGCCCAAGCTGTCGGCGGTGACGTTGAAGACGTCGTTGCCGCCGTCGCCGTCGATCGCCGTCTGCGAGCCGCTCCCGAGCGTGAGGCCGAGGTTGAACGTGTCGTTGCCGGCGTTGGAGCCGCGCAGCCAGATGCCGTTGCCGTCGGTGCCGGCGAAGCGGCCGGTCGTCGAGAAGGTGATCGGCTGCGCCGTCGCCCCGGCGATCGTGTTGACCCCGGCGGTCGTGATCCCGACGGCGTACACCGAGCCGACCGGGTTGCCGAAGTTGCTCACGACGAGCTGGCTGGTCCCCGCGCCGGCGTTGACCGCCACCGCGGCGACGATGCCGAGCAGGTCGCCGTCGAGGCTGTCGCCGGCGCTGCTGGTGACGCGGAAGACGACCGAGCCGGGGCCGCCGGTAAGCGTCACCGGCTTGCTGGCCGCGCGGACGTTGAGGGTGTCCGCGCCGTCGTTGTTCGAGAGGGTCAGCGGCGCGGCGGGGTTGTCGATGCGGAAGCTCTCGGCGAGCGTCCCGAGGTTCGAGCCCATGACCGCCAGCGTGGCGACGTTGGAGTAGGCGACGACCGCGGCGTCGGTCGGCCCCGCGAAGCCGAGGATTTGGCCGCCGACGACGTTGACGTTGGCGTTGCCCGAGGTCGCGCCGAAGTCGCTGACGGTCAGCGCGTTGTCCGCGCCGCGGCCGTCGATCGAGACGGTGCCGGACAGCCCGGACAGGTCGCCGGTCCCGGCCCCGCCGGCGGTGCCGTTGAGGACGAAGGCGTCCGCGCCGTTGCTGCCGAAGAGTTGCGTCGTCCCGGCCGAGGTCGATTGGACGTTGACGACGTTGCCGCCGACCGCCTGCGTCCCCAGGTCGATGCGCAACGTCCCCTGCGCCAGTCCGAAGTAGTCCAGCACGCCGCCGGGGGCGAACAGGTTGTCCGCCGCGCCCGCGCCGACGGTCGAGGCCGCGACGGTCAGCGCCACCGGGGTCACGCGGCCCTGGTCGCTGACCACGATCGTGTCGCCGGGGTTGTTGCCCATGCTGGCGTTGACGTGGCCGGTGAAGAACTGCAAGTTGCCGCCCGTCTGGCCGCTGCTGGCGAGCGTCAGGGTGTCGGCCCCGTCGCCGCCGACGAAGCTGAACGACGCCCCGGTGTTGCGATTGACGAACAGCGAGTTGCCCTGGCCGTCGGAGACGAACACGGAGCCGGCCGTGGTGCCACTGCCGCCGAAGGTGAAGTTGTCGTCGCCGGCGGTGCCCTGCACGGTGACCTGGGCCGCCACGGTGATCGTCGGCGAGATGTCGGGGATCTCGAAGACGCCGCGGCCCATCGTGCCGACGGTCAGGCGGTTGCCGTTGACCGCGAGGGTGGCGACGAAGGCGCTCGGCAGGCCGGTGCCGTACTGCGACCAGCCGGCCCCCGGCACGGCCTGGATCGACGGCACGTAGCGGTACACGCCGCCCGCCCCCGCGGCAATGAGCACCGCGCCGCCGCCGCCCGCCGCGCCCCGCGGCGTCGGGTCCCAGAGGCCCAGCACGGTGACGTTCGACGACAGGCCGTTGGTGAGGTTGCCGTTCACGTCGTACGACTTGCTGTACAGGTTCTCGGTCAGCTCGGTGAAGTTGGCCCCGGCGTCGTGGGTGACGAAGACGCGCGACGGGTTGAAGGGGATGCCGCCTAGCCCGGTCTGCACCGTGCCGCGCAGCACGTAGGCCGTGCGCCAGTCGTCGGGGTCGAGGACGACGGAGCGGATCTCGCCGGCCCCCGGCACGGTGACCGGCAGGAAGCCGCCGGCCGCGCCGCGGACGAAGAGTTCGCCGGCGTCGGTGCCGACGTAGGCGATGCGCGCCAGGTCGAGGCCGTTCTGCCGGCCGCCGTAGGCCAGCGCGGTCGAGTAACCCTTCATGCCCGGCGGGGTCACGAGGGCCACCACGTCGCCGGCGAAGCCCGCGGGGTTGTTGTCCTCGAAGACGTTCCCCTGCCCGAGCAGGAACAGCCGCGCGTCCACGGCGTTGAGCACGTACTTGGTCGTGAAGCTCGACCCGAAGTCGTCGATGCCCGAGTAGGGGGTCGGGTCAACCGGGGACGACAGCCGCACGCGGTGGGCCGGCCCGATCTGGACGTTCTTGGAGTTGAACTGCCGCGACTGAAGGCTCCCCAAGTTGTTAGACATCGTGTAGCGGATCGACGAGCCGGGGGTCGAGGTGTTGTCCACCGCCGATTGGCCGCCGTCGCCGCCGCTGATCGTTGTCCAGGTCACGTTGCCGGCCGCACCGGTGCCACTAGTTTGCTCGGCCGCGCCGGTGTCCTGGGTGCCGCCGAAGGCGACGTTGTTGACCGAGTCGTAGCTGACCGAGTTGAACTGCGCCACCGCGAGGTTGCCGATCACCGAGGTCCAGGCGGCGTTGTCGGACGCCGGCAGGGCGCGGCGGTAGACGCCGCCGTCGTTGCCGTTGTAGAGGTTCCCCAGCGGGTCGAACGCCAGCGAGCGGGCGTCGGCGTGCGGGGCGGTCCCCAGCGCGTTGTTGTCGGTGATCGGCTGCCACTGCGGCGACGGCGCGAAGGCGTTGAATCCACTCGGCACGGTCCGGTTGCCACGCAGAATGTTCGCCGTGAAGTTCCTCGCCCCGACGCCGTTGGGCGTGCCGTTGAAGACCTGCAAGTCTTGCCGGTCGCCGGCGACGTAGATCAGGGCCGGATCGACGGGGTCGGCCGCGAGCGCGAAGTGTGTGAACGCCTGCCCGCCGGTGTGGACCCCGAACTCCTTCTGGAACGTGCCGCCGCCGGTGTAGACGCCGGTACTCACCGACTGGTCCAGCGTGAAGGTGTTGCCCGCCGTGACCGTGACTGTCCAGACGCCGTTGGCCCCGAGGTCCCCCGTCACGCCCGACACGACGACCGTGTCGCCGGTCGCCAGGTTGTGGCCGGGCGAGGTGATCGTGATCGGCGCGCCGGCCTTCACGTTCTGGACGCCCTGGAGTGTCCCGAGCGACGTGGGCGTGTCCATCAACGTCCAGTTCGCGCCCAGGTTCGCCGACCAGAACAGCCCGCTCAACGCCGAGGCGTCGGCGATCGCCGCGTAAATGATGTTCCCAGCGGCCGAGTTGTGGATCGCCAGCTTCGCGTTCGACGAGGCGGGGTTCAGCGTCATGCGCGGGTCGGTAACATTGACCCAGGTCGGGGTCGCGGCGAGGATGTCGTCAGTACGAAACAGGCCCCGCTGGCCGATGGCATAGACCCGACTCGGGTTCGCCGGGTCCGCGCGCAGGTCGAACGTGTACCGGCCGCCCCCGACTTGCGCCGGCAGCCCGCCCGTACCGTCGAGTATGCGGAAGGTCGTGCCGTTGTCGGTGCTCAGGAAAATGCCTTCGCGCGCCGTGGTGCCGTCGCGGTCCACGGCGGCCACGAGCATGTAGTTGGTGCGGACGATCACACTGTTGATCGTCATGTTGACGAACTCGCCGTTCTGACCGCCAATCACGCGGAACGTCGGGCTGTCGTCGAGGGCGTTGTCGGTGGCGTACAGCCCCACGAGGTCGCCGACGACGATGCCCCGAAACCCCGAGGCCGCCGACTTGTCGCCGAGGCCCACCAACAGTTGGTTGGGGTTGGTGGGGTTCAGGTCCATCGTCGAGACGGACAGCGACGGCAGTTGGTCCGTCAGCGGCTTGTAAACGGGGTCGGCGTCCTGCAGGTTGGTCGTCCGCCAGACGCCGCCGCCCGTCGCGCCGATGAAGGCGACGTTGCCGTCGAGCGGGTTCGGGATGACCGACGACACGGCCCCGGAAACCGGGTCACTAAAGGTGCCTTGCAGGCCGGTGACCTGGGCCTCCGTGGTGCGGTTCGGCCCCGCCGCCAGCCAGGTCGGCAGGCCGGTCTGGACGATCGCCAGCACCTCGCGTGCCTCCAGCGCTTCCAGGCTCAGCCGCGAAAGGTGGGCCACGGATCCGGAGCGCCGCCACAAGTTCCGTGCCACGTTGCCATCCTCTGATCGACGCGATTTTCTAGTGTCAGCTTAATTCACGATGTCGGCCGCGCCCGCAGTTACTTCCGGCCGCACCCAAATCCTCACCCGACGCCACAAAGCCAACCGTTCCCTGCGGCGCATCCCAACCTTCTAGATTCGACGGATTAGCCCGTCGGAAAGTTGGGCCGGTGACTTCAGCCTAAGTGAAAGATTTTCCCGGTCGAGGCGAAAAGTGCGCGCGGGCAAGAGTCTGACTCGCGGAAGACGGCCCGAATCCGGCACCACCCGACCGCCGCGACCGCGCCGGAGCGCTCGAATTCCCGGCCGATTCGGCGGCGCGGCCAAGTGTGAACTACGGTTGGTGCGCCCCTGGCCTTCCCGGTAATCTTGACCCCGTCCGCGGGTGGTGGCTGACGATGCGCGACGCGACCCCCTTCGAGACGACCCGGCTCGGCCAGGCCCGGCCCCGCGCCGCCAGCCTGCTGCTGCTGACGCTGCCGCCGGCGATCCTGGGAGGCGCGGCCTTCGCCCACGACTCGTACCTCGCCGTCGTCGGCGCGGCCGCCAGCCTCCTCGGCAGCCTGCTCTTGCTGCGGCACCGCCACGTCTGGCGGCCGCCGGCGAGCGGGCTGCTCGTCGCGCTCTACCTCATCGCCCTGGGCTGGCTCTGGTTCGTCACGCGCCACGAAGCCGACGGCTCCGGCCGGCTGGGCCGAGGCCTGCTGCTGCTCGTCGCGGTGGCCGTGCTCGTTGGCCACGACCTGGCGCGCACCGGGCTGGAGCCGCGCCGCCGCGGCCGGGCCATCGTCCGGCAGCTCTTACGCCGCGTCTCGTGGCCGGCCCGCGCCGGCGACTACGCCCACCTGCCCGAAGTCCGGGCGCTCGCCGAGGTCCTCCAGGACGACCCCGGCCCCGCCGCCGGCCTCTTCAAGGACGACCGCGTCGAGGTCCGCCTGGCCGCCTTCACGGCGCTGCAACAGCGCACCTACTGGCGGCCCGGCGAGGCCGACCTGGTGCTCGACGCCATCGACGGCACGCGCCACCCCGTCGCCCGCGCCGCCGGCATCAAGGCGCTGGCGTGCGCCACCGACGGCGGCGTCCTGGGCGCGATCGGCGACTCCCTGCGCGACAAGGCCCCCGAGGTGCGGCACGCCGCCGCCGTGACGCTGCTGGCCGACGCGCCGGGCCGCTGGCCGCTGATCCGCGAGGCGATCCGCTCCGCGCTCGCCGACCCGACCCAGGCCCGAGACGGCGCGCTGCCGGGGGCCGCCGGGGCGATCGACGGCGTGGCGCTGTGCGACCTCACCACCTGGGCCGCCGAGCCGGGGCCGCTGGGCGAGCGCAGCCTGCTCACGCTGATCGGCCACTACGGCGTCGTGCTGCACGCCGGCACGCGGCCGGAACTGACCTCCGAGATCTGCGAGCAGGTCGTGGACCCGCAGACGCCCCCCGGACTGCG
The DNA here is from genome assembly GCA_025352585.1 of Fimbriiglobus sp. Classification (GTDB taxonomy): domain Bacteria; phylum Planctomycetota; class Planctomycetia; order Gemmatales; family Gemmataceae; genus Fimbriiglobus. Next base: position 1,681 of record JANXTD010000117.1, on the reverse strand, counting down.
CGTCGAGTTGGCGCAACTGCTCCGCGGCATGGGCCTGATCACGCCGGACTTGCTCGACCGCATGACAGACATCGACCAGCCGGGGGCGGTGCGCGTCCTGGCCGCCGAGATGCTGCTGACCTGGAACCCCGCCAACCCCGACGCCATCGACGTACTCCGCGGCCTGGGCCGGCAGCCGAATCGCGAGACCGCGCTAGTCATCGCCCGACTATTGCAGCAGTACCTGCGCCTCGACATGGGGTTGCCGGCGGGGGCCGTGGCGATCAACAGCAAGTCGGCCGCGGAGGTCGCCCGGCGTGTCTTGCAGTGGTCCACCGGCCGGCCCAACGCCGCCGCCGAGACGGCCCCCGGCGACGCCGGAGACGCCTGGACCGCCCGCCCGGCGACCGCCCCGGCGCTGCCGAGCGAGCGCCCCGTCGGCGGCCCGCTGCCGCCGCTGCCGCGCCCCGGCCGCGGGCGGTGAGTCGGCGTTGACAGGGCGGGGCGCGGCGGGCTAGTCTGCCGCCGGATCGTCACCGCCCCGACGGGTTGCACCATGCCTTTGCGGCCACTCGCCCCGCTCTCCTCGGACCGCGTCTCGTCGCTAAGCCGCGCCGCCCCGCGGGCCGCGCGCCCCGTGGCGAAGGTCGGCACGCCGGTCGTCTCCGTCTGCGTCGTCAACTGGAACTGCCGCGAACACCTGAGCCGCTGCCTCGCGTCGCTGCTGCGCCAGCCGCAAGGCGTCGCCTTCGAGGTGGTGCTGGTCGATAACGCCTCCACCGATGGCGCGGCCGACATGGTCGCGCGCGACTTCCCCGAAGTCCGGCTGCTGCGCAACGCGACCAACGTCGGCTTCAGCAGGGGCAACAACCAAGCCTCCGAAGTCGCGGCCGGGGCGTACCTGTTCTTCCTGAACAACGACACCGAGGTGCAGCCCAACTGCCTCGCGGAGTTCGTCGCCTACGCCGAGGCCCACCCCGGCGTCGGCATGCTCGGGCCGAAGCTGCGCGGGGCCGACGGCGAGTACCAGATCAACTACCGCCGCAAGCCGACCCTCGCCGCACTGCTCCACCGCATCAGCTTCTTGCGCTGGACGGGGCTGTTCCGCGGGGCGTACCACAACTACCGCCGCGACACCTTCGAGCCGGAGGGCACCAAGACCGTCGAGGTACTGATGGGCGCGGCCGTGTTCCTGCCCCGCGCCGTCTTCGAGGCGACTGGCCGCTGGGACGAGCGCTACCGCTTCGGGGCCGAAGACCTCGACCTCTCGACGCAGGTCGGCCGGGGGCACCGCGTCGTCCACTTCGCCGACGTGGAGGTGCTGCACTATGGCCGCGTGTCGAGCCGGCAGAACATCCGCTTCAGCGCCCCGAACGTGACGATCGGCTACCTCCACTACTTCCGCAAGGCCGGCGTTAGCCCCGTCGCCTTGACGATCTACAAGGGCCTTGTGACCGCCGACGCCCCGCTGCAACTCGCCGCGAAGCTGACGCAGTTCGCCTGGCGACGGGCGTGCGGCCGCCGCGACAAGGCAGCGAAGAGCCTGCTGGCCGCCCGCGGCGTGGCGCACTTTTTGACGCGCGACCTGGTTCGGTTTTGGCTGGCATAGGCAACCGGGTGTGGCATGTCGCTGTCGGGCATCGGGTGTCGGGTATGGGGTGTCGCAGAACAGAAGCGCGGCCCGATTCATTCTGCGACACCC
>JANXTD010000766.1 GCA_025352585.1 Fimbriiglobus sp. | reverse complement strand
CACGGCTCGATGTCGCCCGACGGCCCGATGTGGTGGCTCACGCCGGTCGCCATCGGGCACAGCGCCTGGCCGTTGTGGTCCCAGTACGGATCGACGATCGCGATGGGGAGTTTACTGCGCATGGTCACGACGAAGCGGCGAACCTGCAAAATCTGCTTCGGCGAGAGTGCCAGGCCCTCAGCCGGCTGCGGGCCGACGGGCCGGTAGGTGTGGAACCAGGCGTAGTGGATGCCCAAGTCGATGAGCCGGCGCAGCCAGGCTTCGCTGAGCAGGTCGTCGATGTTGGTGCGGCAGACGCTCGTGGCGACACCCGTGATGAGGCCGGCCCGCTTGCACGCTTCGAGGCCCGCCATCGTGCGGTTCAGCACGTTCAACTTGCCCCGCCGCTCGTCACTCACGGTCGAAGTGCCCTCGACGGAGATTAGCGGCGTGACGTTACCGGCGTCGCGCAGCCGGCGTGCGACGGCGTCGGTGATGAGTTGGCCGTTGGTGAAGACTTGGAAGTAGCAGTCGGGGTGGGCGTCGAACACGTCGAGCAAGTCGGGGTGCAGGAACGGCTCGCCGCCGAGGATGCCGAAGTACGAGTTGCCGCGCCGCTTGGCCTCGCGGATGACGCGGTTGAGGGTCGCCTTGTCGATCATCTTGCGGGGGCTTTGCACGTCCACCCAACAGCCTTGACACTTCAAGTTGCAACTGTTGATGACAGAGATGTACAGAAATGGCGGGAAGTGGACGCCCTTCTTGAGCCTGTGCTTGAATCGCTCGACGGAAATCATGCCCTTGAGGCCGAAGTTGAAGGCGAATTTCCACAGTAGGCGGGGCTCGACTTCCGAAAGCATCCGGCGGGCGAGGGTGAAGATCATGGAATGCCTCAAGGAAGAAGAATTTAGCCGCGGAGACGCAGAGGCGCGGAGAAGACCAAATTCAAGTTTCAAAACCTAGTAGCCGAAAGTCTCAATCTGATCGGGCGAAGCAACACTGGTATTGGTTTTCTCCGCGCCTCTGCGTCTCCGCGGCCAAATTCTTCTCTTATCGGTCCGCCAGTGCTGCTGTGGCCCGCGCGGCGGCTTGGTCGGCTTTCGTGCGGATTTCGTCGATACTGGGCAAGCTCGCGAACACTTCGGGCGGGATTTCGAGCGATTTGCCCAACGCCACGAGGCACTTTTGCCGCTCCTCCAACGCCCGGTCCTCGTCGCGCTCCTTGGCGAAGCGGGACTTCGACTTCGCGGAGCGGTCGCGCAACGCCTGGTAGATGTCGCCGCCCAACAGCGCGGAGATGTCGACCTTCATCACCTCGCGGCGCACGTCGTCGGCACCGATCACGTCGCCGTTGATGGGGCCGTGGCGGTACTTGGGGAACAGGATGGCGACTTCGGGGCAGACGCGCGAACAGGCGGGGCAGTCGGTCTTGCACTTCGTTTGATTCTGGACCTGGATCTTTTTATCGGCACTGACGGCGTACACGTCGAACAGGCAGAACGACAGGCACTGCATACAGTTCGTACAGCGGTCGTAATCAATGACGGGGAACCACGGCTTCCACGCGCCGGGTTTTGTTAACGCCTCGCCGCCGCGCAGGCCGTCCACGACTTCGACCGCTTGGGCAGCCGTGAGAGCGGCCACGTCGCGGAAGTGGATCGCCACGGGGCCGTCGGCCGCTTCGAGTGGCTTGGCCTCGGTGAAGCGGCCCAGCACGACGAGCGTCCCGGCGGTGAAGCGGGCCAGCGTCGCGCCGCGGCGGACGACCGTCACCGCGTAGCCCTTCGCCAGCAGCGCCGAGACGAGATCGCCACGCACGCCGGGGTCGAGCGGTTCGGCCCCGGTCGATTCGTACACGGCCACGCGGAAGCGGGTGATCGTCGCGGCCTTGGCGTCCGCCATCGGGAGGGCACTCACGCCGTCACCTCCGGGGCGGTGCTGGGCGTGCCGAGAACGTCGGCGAGGATCGCGTCGGCGTCGTCGGTGCGCATGTTCAAGACCTCGATGTTCTGCGACAACTCGACCCCGGCGGCGTGGAACAGCCACTTCACCGCGCGAGGGTAACACGCTACCAGTTTCGTCGGACCGTCGCCGGTCAGGTCGGCGAGCATCGGGTCGCGCCGGGCCGACAACTCGCACAGGTCCGGCACGGCGTCGAAGGCGATGCCGGCGTCGGTCAGGCCGCGCAGCACCGCCTCCTTGGTCGCCTTGGGCACGACGGCGGCGTAGGCGCAGTGGCAGTACAGCACCCGCGGGGTCAGTACGTCGAGCGTCATGGGCGGAGTCTCCAAGCGAGTGTACGTCACCCCGTCACCATGCGGTGCGTCGGCACCGGCTTGCCGGGGCGGAACGCTTCGCTGTGCGTCACGGTTGTCGGCACGCCCAGCGACGCCAGCGCGTCGATCAGCACGCCGCGCAGCGTCTCCGGGTCGCCCTCGGCCCGCAGATTCACGACGCACTCGCCGGCCGTCAACGGCTCGGCGAGCGTGTGCGACGCCTCGACTGTACCGCCATTACGCACCAGGTTCACGACACCGAGGTCAGTGCCAGCGTCGGGGGTGAGCGTCATCTTGAGGTGGGCGACTTCGATGTCGAGGTCCACGAGCCGGCGGTGGACGGCGTCGGCCAGGGTTACGAGGGTGGCGTTGCCGTCGAACTCGGCGGGGCTGGCGAGGGCAACCGTCGCGTTCAGCCAACCAAGCAGGGCTTCGCCCTGGGCGTAGGTGTCGTAATCGACCTCCATCGCGTCCCCGCCCGGCATGTCGTCGCGCCGCAGCGCGGCGAGCCACTCGGCCATGTTGGTGCCGTCGCGCGCTGAAATCGTGAGAACCCGCGAGTCCGGGAAGCGCTCGGTCAGCGTCGCGGTGAGGGCGGCGAGCCGGTCGGGCGTCAGGGTGTCGAGCTTGTTGACGACGATGACGTCGGCCTCTTCGAGCTGCTTGCCGTAGATGTACGCGACCTTCGGCGAGAAGGCGTTGCCGGCGGCGAGGCCCAGGATGCGCTCGGCCCGCACCGGGTCCACCAGCACCGAGTACGGCGCGATCGAGAAGGCGTCGCCGTAGAGGCGGCGTAGCGGGTAGCTCACCGTCGCGGTCAGGTCGGTGCAACTGCCGACCGGCTCGGCGAGGAACACGTCGGGCCGCTCGACTTCGCTCAGCTTGTCGGCGGCGTCGGTCAGCGAGCCGAAGCGGCAGCAGAAGCAGCCGCCGGTGATCTCCTCGACCGGGAAGCCGTGCGCCGCCAGCATCGCGGTATCGACCAGGTTGACACTCTGGTCGTTGGTGATGAGGCCGACGCGCTGGCCGGCGTCGCGCAACATCTCAGCGAGTCTCAGGATGGCGGTGGTTTTGCCGGCCCCGAGGAAGCCGCCGACCATGATGTACCGGGCCTTGGTCACGACTCGTCTCCGTGGGGTTTGCCCATGATCTTATCGATTGCCAGGTCGAGTTGCCGGACGTAGCCCGCCACGTCGGTCGCGCCGGGGTCGGGTTCGCCGCGGAACGTGTACAGCCAGCCGCGGCCGTAGGGGTCGCTGTCGAAGAGCGTCGGGTCGGTCTCGAGCGCGGTGTTCACGTCCAAGAACGTGCCGGCACCGGGGCAGTAGAGGTCG
>JANXTD010000087.1 GCA_025352585.1 Fimbriiglobus sp. | reverse complement strand
AAGTTGCACCGGCCGCGGGTCCGGCGACTCGACCCGGTCGCGCGGGTGGAAGGTCGCCGCCTCGACGCCGCGCGACCAGCGGCGGATCGGCACCGTGAAGCCGCGGGCCGCCAATTCGCGTTCGAGGCTCGGCGTGGCGACCATCATCGCCGTCGCGGCGTTGTGGAAACGCCGCAGGGCCGCGTACCCCCACGACTCTGGCACTCGGGCGAGTTTACGCAGGTACTCCGGGTAGCGGGTGTGGTACGCCGTGGTGAACGCCCAGCCGCGCCGCAGACAATAGCGGCGGACGGTCAGGCCGAGTGGACCTTCGGTCGAGACGTGGACGTGGTCGGGGCGGAACTCGCGCACCCGCCGCTCGACGTGCCGCGGCATCGCCAGAGCCAGGCGGATTTCGGGGTAGAACGGCACGCCGACTTGACGGTACGCCGACGGCTCGACCACTTCGACGACGTGACCCAATTCCCGCAGTGTGCGGACCGTGGTGTCGAGGGTGCGCACGACCCCGTTGACCTGCGGGTGCCAGGCGTCGGTGGCGATCAAAATCCGGCGGGCGGCGGTCACGCCGGCTAATCTACGACGGCGGCAACGATGAAACCCCCGTGAGGCGACTTGCGGACGCGAACCCTTCTGCGATAATCCCCCGCGACGGGACGGTTTCCGACACGAGGGTTCTCGATGCGTCGCTTCGCCGGGCTGGTTGCGGTTCTGAGTGTCGGCACGCTCGCGGCGGCCGACTGGCCCCGCTTCCGCGGCGTCAACGGCCTGGGAGTCGCCGACGCCACCCCGCTCCCGACGGCCTGGTCCGACACCGCCGGCGTCGCCTGGAAGACGGCCCTGCCCGGCACGGGCAACTCGTCGCCCATCGTCGCCGGCGGCAAAGTCTACGTCCAGGCGTCGAGCGCCGACGCCTCCGAGCGGTTGCTGATCTGCCTCGACGCCAAGACGGGTGCCATCGACTGGACCGCGCCGCGGTCGGGCGGCAAGGCGCACGCGCACGCCAAGAACTCGCTCGCCTCCTCGACCCCGGCCGCCGACGCCGAGCGCGTCTACGGCGTCTTCTGGGACGGCCGCGAAGTCGCCCTGGCCGCCTACGACCTCGCCGGCAAGCCGCTCTGGTCGAAGACCCTCGGCGGCTACGTCAGCCAACACGGCGTCGGCATGTCGCCGGTCGCCCACGCCGGCAAGGTCTACGTCAACTACGACCAGGACGGCGCGGCCGAGTTCGACTGCTTCGACGGCAAGACCGGCGAGCGCCTCTGGTCCGCCTCCCGCAAGCCGTTCCGGGCTTGCTACTCCAGTGCGCTGATCCGCGAAGTCGGCGGCAAGGTCGAAGTCATCAACGCCAGTTCGGCCGGCGTCACCGCCTACGACCCCGACACCGGCAACGTCCGCTGGAACTGGGTCTGGAAGTTCGACGGCATGGCGTTGCGGACCGTCGGCTCGCCGGTGCTCGTCGGCGACACCCTCGTCGCCGTGTCGGGCGACGGCGGCGGCTCGCGCAGCATGGTCGCGCTGAAGCTCGGCGAGGAGCCGACGCTGCTCTGGGAGAAGCGCAAGGAGACGCCTTACGTCCCCGGCCCGCTGGTCAAGGGCGAGCACCTGTACTGGGTGACCGACGGCGGCCTGGCGACCTGCGCGGAACTGGCGACGGGCAGAATCCTCTGGAGCGAGCGGGCCTTCTCAAAGGCCGTCTCCGCGTCGCCGCTGCTGGCCGGCGACAACGTCGTCGCGGTCGCCGAGGACGGCAAGGCGGTCGTCTTCAAGGCGACGCCCAAGGGCTTCGAGAAGGTCTCCGAGAACACGTTGGGCGAGGCGGTGTTCGCCTCACCCGCCGCGGCCGACGGCCGGTTGTACCTCCGCGGCAGCCGGCACCTCTACGCCCTGGGCGCGAAGTGAACGCCGCCGGCGTCGGTTAGAAGTCGATGGCGAGCCGCGAAGCGAAGCCCTGGATCAGCCCGTTGCCGACCGGCCCGTTCGTCTGCCGGTCGGCCAGGAAGTAGTTCCACTGCACCTTCATGTTCGGGTTCAGAAACCAGTTCAGCCCGAGCGTCAGGTCATTGACGACGCCGCCGTTGGCCGCGGCGAGGTTCAGGTAGCTGTAGCGCGCCGCAAGTTGCCAGGCCCCGTAGCCGGTGAAGCCGCGGCGGGACCAGTCGAGCCGCTCCTTGGGGACGACGCGGCCGAAGGTGCCGGCCTCGCGGTTGTACTCGCGGTGCTCCCCGGTCAGGAAGTACGCGGCCTCGGCGTAGGCCGACTGGAGGAACACCGTGCCGCGCGGCTTGGGGTTAGCGGCCGTGCCGGTGTCGGCGTTGTGGACCCAACTCGCGTAGTACTCGGCTTGCAGCGTGAACGGCCCGGCCACCATCGCGAACTCCGGGATGAGCAGCTCCTGCCGCGTGCCGTTGAACGTACCGGTGTCGGCGATCAGCGGCGAGAGCGAGCTGGGGCTGTTGCGGGCGTCGAGCCTCGCCCGGAAGCGGGCCGCCCCGTCGTCGAGGTCGCGGCTGGCCCCGCCCACGCCGACGTGGACGAGGACGCGGCCGCCGTCCTCGTAGACCGGCAGGTACGTCAGCCGGCCGTTGACTTCGATCTCGTTGGTGCCGACGTTCCAGCCGAACGGGCTACGCGTCGTCTTGAACAGGCCGAGGCCCCACGTCCCGCGCTTGTCGGCGTAGTTGTCGAAGACGGTAATCCCCGGCTCGAAGCCGTTGTTGAAGCCCTCGGCGAAGGCGTCGAAGCCCAGCGAGCGCTCGAGGAAAGTCAGGAACCGGCTGCTCGTGAGGTGCTCGAACGAGTACAGCGGCTTCTGGTTGCCGACCCGGACGTTGCCGACGACCGGCAGCTCCTTGAACGTCACCCACACGTCGGTGGGGTAGGTCGCGTTGCCGGTGCGGGTGCTGTTGGGCGTGAGCAGCAGGCCGTTGGCGAAATCGACCTGGGTGTAGAAGTCGATGTTCTTGTAGATGGTGCCGCCGATGTCGAGGCGGAGCCGGCGGAACGACACGCCGTTGTCGAGGGCGTTGGTGCCCGGAATGTTGTCGTGGACTTCGCGCGACGCGAGGTAGCCGACGGTGTCGAACTGGAAGCGGCCGCCGACGAACAGCGAGAAGTCCTTGTCCGCCGACTCGAAGCGCAGGCCGCTCTTCCAGTAGTCCGTGAGCGGCACCTTCTCGGGCATCAAGGCCCCGGCGGGCGGCACAACGGCCGGGACTTTGGCAACCGGCGCGACCGGGGCGGGGGTGTCGATCGGCAGCGGCGGCGCGTCCTGGGCCGACGCTGTGGCGAGACTCGCGCCGATCATGAGCGCCGCAACGGTCGCCGCGCGAAGTGCCCCGGAGCCGAACTGAGCCTTTGACATGCCGACCTGCCGAGACGAGTGGTGAGGATTCGCCGGCTGATAGTGTCGGAAATCGGGAAAGACTAGAGCAATCCTTACGCTTCTAGTCCGCCGCGCGCGGCGGGCGAAGGGCGGGCGAATGGGCGGTTCGGGTTGCGACCGCCGGCCGGGGGGGGTAGCCTGGCCGCGATGGAACACCCGACGCCTCGACCGACCTCCCGACGCCCCGACGCCGCCACGCCCCAAGGGCGCGTCGTCTGGGCGGTCTGGGCCGCGGCGTGCGGGCTGTTCCTCCTGCACGTCGTCTGGTACGCCAGCAACCTGCCCAGCGAAGACGACCTCGTGCTGGTGCCCTACGTCACCGGGGCGCAACCGGTGACGGCGGCGTGGCTCTGGGACGACTTCTACCAGCACCGCCTGCCGCTGCCGAAGCTCCTGCTCGTCGCGCTGACCGCGCCGACGCAGTCCTTCCTGCCGGCCAAGCTCCTCAACTGGCTGCTGCTGGCGGCCGCGTCCGGCGGCGTGCTGCTGCTGACGCGCCGGCTTCGTGGCCACTCGGACTACTGCGACGCGGCGGTGCCGGTCGCGTTCTTGAGCCTGTCTCAGGCCGAACTCTGGTGGACGGCCCACGCGCTGAACCTGGCCCTCGGGGCGGCGCTGATCGTCGGCGTGCTGCTGGCCGTCGCCCGGTCGCCGCGCGTCGAGACGCCGCGGGCGTTCGCCGCGCTGGCCGGCTTGGTCCTCGCGCTGCCGC
>JANXTD010000076.1 GCA_025352585.1 Fimbriiglobus sp. | reverse complement strand
CGTGGATTCCGGGGCTGACGGCCCGCTTCAAGAGCGAGCAGGCCGACGCGCTGGAAATGCTGGCGAAGGAGGCGAAGTAGCGTCGCGGCGAGTCCGCGTCGGCCGCCGTCACTCGGGCGTCCCGACCAGCGGGGCGTCCTTGGCCGGGCCGAAGGCGACGTTCGCCTCCGACTCGCAGCGCACCTCGCCGCCGGCGAAGGTCAGGCGGACCGTCACGACGAACGGCGTCTCGGTGAAGCAGATCTTGGCCGTGAAGGTGTCGGCCGCGGTCCACGCCCCGCACGCCGCGGCCGGTTGCTCGGGCAATCGGCCCCACGCCGCACGCCCCGCCTTCCAGGTGCCCCGCCCGCAGACGATACGCCGCTCGACGCCGGCGACGCGGGTCACCAGAGTCGTGACGTTGCCTTTGGCGTCGGCCTCGAGCGCGACCGACTCGAGCTTGCGGTCGTTGGCGGGGAACTTGTAGCGCTTACCCGCAGCCTTTGAGTCGGCGGGGCCGTCGGCCCCGGTCGGCGGGCGCAGCGACAGCGCCTTCAGGGTTTGCCCGAGCTTCGCCTGGCCCGCGTCGTCCGCCGGCAGCGGCACCGGGCCGAGCGCCGGGAGTAGCTTGTCCCAGACGAGGTCGAGCACCGCCTGCATGTTCTTGACGCCGCCGGTGATGGCGACGACCGCGTCCTGCTCCGGCAGCACCACGCAGTACTGGCCGAACGCCCCGTCGGCGCGGTAGGCCCCGTTCCGGCTCCGCCAGAACTGGTAGCCGTAGCCCTGGTCCCAGTCGCTTTTCGGGCTGCTGCCGTTCGAGGTCTGGCGAGCGGTCGCGGCCTCGACCCACGCCGCGGGCACGAGCTGCTTGCCGGCCCACTTGCCCTTCTGCAAGTACAGTTGGCCGAACTTCGCGATGTCCTCGGTGCGAACACTCAGGCCGTAGCCGCCGGTGGAAACCCCTTGCGGGCTGGTCTCCCAGGTCGGCGCGCGAATGCCGAGTGGCTCGAAGAGGCGTGGCCCCAGGTAGTCGAGCGTCGTCTGGCCGGTCGCCTGCTGCACGGCCGCGGAGAGCATGTACGTCGCCGGCGTGTTGTACAGGAAGTGCGTGCCGGGCTTGAACGGCACCGGCTGCGCCAGGAACGCCTTGGCCCACGACTCGCCCGGCGGCAGCTTCGGCTCGGCCTGGTGCCCCGTGGACATCCTCAGCAGGTCGCGAAGCCGCATCGCTTTCAGGTTCGCGCTCGGGGTGGCCGGGGCGTCCTTCGGGAAGAGTTGCAGGATGCTGTCGTCGAGGCTCAGCTTGCCCTCGGCTTCTGCCAAGCCGACGGCGGTGGAAGTGAAGCTCTTGCTCAGCGAGTAGAGGGCGTGCGGGGTCGCGGCGGCGTAGGGGGTCCACCAGCCCTCGGCGACGACGTGGCCGTGCCGCAACAGCATGAAACTGTGCAGCGAGTCGATGTCGCGGTCGGCCGCCTCGACGAACCCCTGCACCCCGTTCGACGACACCCCCTGCGCCTCCGGGGCGCTGCGCGGCAGGTCGGCGGCCCCCAGCGAACTGGTGGCGACCAGGGCGATCAGGGCGGCGAGCGGGAGGGGTTTCATGCCGGAACCTCGGGGCGGGGGGACGCGACCGCATCGACATAGCCCCGCGGTCGGCGGGCGGCAAGGATTCTCGCGAGGAACCTGTTGAGGCCGGCCGAAGGGGGTGGTAAACTGCGTTTCCTGCCAACTCCCCCTCCTGAACGAGTACGCCATGACTCGCCCCCCCCTCGACCGGCGGACCTTCTTGCGCGCCGCCGGCGTGACCCTGGGGCTGCCACTTCTCGACGTAATGCAGCCGCGCTTACGCGCCGGCGAGGCGGCCAAGGCGGTCCCGCGCCGCATGGTCGCCGTCGAGACGAACATGGGCATCCTGCCGCAGTTCTTCTTCCCCGAGAAGGCCGGCCGCGACTTCGCACTGTCGCCGTATCTCGAACGGCTCAAGGCGCACCGCCAGAACATGACGGTGTTCTCCGGCGTCAGCCTGCCGGGCGTCACCGGGGCGCACGCGGCCGAGAAGTGCTTCCTGACCGGCACGCCGCACCCCGAGCGCGGCGGCTTCCGCAACGGCGTGTCGCTCGACCAGCTCGCCGCCGAGACGGTCGGCAACAAGACCCGCTACCCGTCGCTCGTGCTGGCGATGACCAGCGAGGGCCAGACGCTCAGCTACACCCGCGGCGGGGCACCCATCCCCGCGGAGCGTAGCCCCAAGAAGGTCTTCCAGACGCTTTTCCTCCAGGGCAAGAAGGACGAGATCGACGCTAACGTCGAGGCCCTGCAGCAGGGCCGCAGTATGCTCGACTTCGTCGGAGAGCAATCGAAACGGCTCAATCGTAAGCTCTCGAAAGACGACCAGCAGCGGATGGATCAGTACGCCACGTCGGTTCGCGAACTGGAACGGCGGCTGAATTCGTCCGAAGAGTGGGAGTACAAGCCGAAGCCAAAAGTGACGGCCACCGCACCCGAAGACATCGAAGACAACCGCGAGTTCGTGCGAAAAACGAAGCTGATGTTCGACGTGATGAAACTCGCAATCGAAACCGATTCGACGCGGATTCTTTCGCTGTTCATCGATAC
>JANXTD010000054.1 GCA_025352585.1 Fimbriiglobus sp. | reverse complement strand
CCGATCCTGGCGATCCACGACCAGGCCGACCCCGACACGACCTGCCCGGTGCGCTACACGACGACCGTGCCGACGCAGGCGTTGGGCCTGTTGAACGGGGAGTTCGCCAACGAGCAAGCGGCGACCTTCGCCAAGCACATGTCTAGCGAGGCCCCCGGCGACCTGGCGAAGCAAGTGACCGCCGCGTTGACGATGACCGCCGGCCGCCCGCCGACGGCCGCCGAGGTCGCCCGCGACGTGGAGTTCGTGCGGACGCTGCAGAAGGTGCACGCCCTCGACGACGCGACGGCCCTGACCCGCTACGCCCTGCTGCTGCTCAACACCAACGAGTTCGTGTACGTCGATTGACGCCGGGTAGAGGTATGATGGCGAGTCGCCGCAGTCGTGAGATAAGGGGATGTCATGGAGCAGTTAGTCACTGTGGAGCAAGTGAACGGCCAGTTCGTGGCCGAGTCACTCTCGTTCCCGGAGTTGAGGGCGGAGGGTACGACAGAAGACGCGGCGGTTGCCAGAATAACCGCTAAAGTGCGTGCTCGCATGCGCGGCCGCAAGATTGTGCGCATCAACGTGTCGTCTGGCGACCCAATGTCTCACGCAGGTACTTGTACCGGAGAAGCCGGGGAAGCCCTTCAGCGAATCGTCGCGGAGGCCTACCGGCAGCGAGACGCGGAGCGGGATGCCGAGTTCCCGATATGACTGTTCTAGACACCGACATCTTCAGCGACTTCCGCTATGGCCGAAGCGATGTCGTTACCAAAGTGCAGTCGGTCCCTGCCGACGAGTTGGCCCTGACTGTCGTTACAATCGTGGAGTCACTTAAGGGCTGGCTTGCGGAGATTGTGCGTGCCACGAATTCAGCGAATCCGTCGTCGTTGACGGTTGCTTACGCACAACTTCAACTGTCGCTGGCCGCAGCCTCGGATTACGAAGTGTTCCCGTATACGCTAGCCGCGCACACGATTTTCCTTGCTTGGCGAGCCACAAAAGTCCGGATCGGTACGCAAGACCTCCGCATCGCCGCCATCTGTGTCGCCCACGACGCGACCCTGGTGAGCCGCAACAAGCGCGACTTCGACAAGGTCCCCGAACTCAAACTGTCCGTGTGGAATTAGGAGCCTGATTGACGGTGTGTCCGGGTTACGATGGGGTTATGTTGCCAAGTAGAGACAAAGCCGAGAGGGCGTCGTGATGCACTTAGTCGCTGTCGAGCAGATCAACGGCCACTACGTGGCCGAGTCGCTGTCGTTCCCGGAGTTACGAGCGGAAGCGGCGACGGAAGACTTGGCGGTCGCCCGAGTCACGTTAAAAGTCCGGGAGCGTCTCCGGACGCGGAAGATCGTGCGAATCGATGTCCCGAACTACGACCTGTTGCATCAGGTAGACATCTTTGCCGAACTGAGTTCAGAGATGATGCAAGCAGTCGCCGCGGCGACCTCGCCCACCCGAGCCGCAGAACGTACTCGCGACGAAACGATCGCAGTCGCGTCGAATGACTCCTCCGAAGGGATCTCCGCGTTGTTCGGCAAGTACCGCGACGACGAGACTCTGACGGAAATCCGTGATGAGGCTTACAGGCAGCGTGACGAAGCCACGCTTCCGGGTGCTTCCCATGACAGCCTTTGGTACCGATGTCATGACCTTAATTCTCCAGGGCAAGCCAGAGTACCAACAGCTACTCAATGCCATTCCCTCCGCTGAGCAAGCCATACCCGTTGTTGTCTGGGAGGAAGTGATTCGTGGACGATTCAACACGGTCAGGCAGTCCGAAGCCAAAAATGCACGGCAAACACTAGTCCAAGCCTACGCATTGTTGCATCGATCGATCTCAGACTTCCGACCGCTCAAAATCCCACCTTACACAGTTGCGGCAGATGTTCTGTATCAAACCTGGCGAGTCTCAGGAGTTACCATCAAAGCTCATGACCTCCGCATCGCCGCCATCTGTGTCGCCCACGACGCGACCCTGGTGAGCCGCAACAAGCGCGACTTCGACAAGGTCCCCGAACTCAAACTGTCCGTGTGGAATTAGGAGCCTCCCGATGATCTCTGCGAACCAGTTCTGCGGCCGCACGCGGCGCGAATTCCTCTGGCAGACCGGCGGCGGGTTTGCGGGGGCCGCCCTCGCCGGGATGATGGGCGACTCGCTCGCCGGGGCCACCGAAGTCGCGCCGACGCGCTTCAGCAACCCCATGGCGGCCAAGGCGTCGATGAAGCCGGCCAAGGCCAAGGCCGTCATCTTCCTGTTCATGTACGGCGGCCCCAGCCAGGTCGAAACCTTCGACTACAAGCCGGCACTGTACCCGCTCGACGGCAAAACGATCACGGTGAAGACCTTCGGCCGCGGCGGGCACAAGAACGAGGGCCGCGTCGTCGGGCCGAAGTGGAAGTTCAAGCAGTACGGCCAGTGCGGTAAGTACGTCTCGGACCTGTTCCCCAACGTCGGCCAGTGTGTCGATGACATCGGTTTCGTCCACTCGATGTACGCCGAAAGTCCCATCCACGGTTCGGCGATGTTGATGATGAACGCCGGCCGCGTGCTGTCGGGCTACCCCTGCCTCGGCTCCTGGGTGACTTACGGCCTCGGCTCGGTGAACGAGAACATGCCGGGCTTCGTGGTCATGCTCGACAAGACCGGCGGGCCGATCTCGGGGCCGAAGAACTGGGCCTCCGGCTTCATGCCGGCCGCGTACCAGGGCGTCGTCGTCCGCGCCGACAAGACGCCGATCCACGACCTCGCGCTGCCGGCGGGCATGACCCGCGAGCAGCAGCGCGACATCCTGGACCGGCTCAAGGAGAAGAACGAGGAGCACTTGCAACCTCGGGCCGACAACTCCGAACTGATGGCCCGCATCGCCAGTTACGAACTCGCGTTCAAGATGCAGCAGCACGCACCTGAGGCGGTCGATTTCTCGAAGGAGAGCCGCGAGACCCTCGAGATGTACGGCATCGAAGGCCCCACGAAGGCGCGCACCGCGGACTTCGGCCGCAAGTGCCTGCTGGCCCGCCGTCTCGTCGAGCGCGGCGTCCGCTTCATCCAGATTTACTCGGGCGGGGCGCACAACGACGACAACTGGGACGCCCACACCGACATGGTGGCCAACCACGGCAAGCACGCCGGCAACACCGACTTGCCGATCGCCGGCTTGCTCAAGGACCTGAAGCGCTCGGGGCTGCTCGACTCGACGATCGTCGTCTGGACCGGCGAGTTCGGCCGGCAGCCGACGGCGGAGTACGCCTCGGGCACCGGCCGCGACCACAACGCCTACGGCTTCACGAGCTGGCTGGCCGGCGGCGGCATCAAGCCGGGCGTGAGCGTCGGCGAGACGGACGAGTTGGGCGGCACGGCGGTGACGGACCGCTGCCACGTCAAGAACATCCACGCGACGATCTTGAACCAGATGGGCCTCGACGCCAACAAGCTGTCGTACTTCTACGGCGGCCTCGACCAAAAGCTCGTCGGCGTCGAGGGAGCGGATCCCATCAAGCAACTCGTGTAAATCACCGACTCAAACGTTAACCGCGGAGGAGCAGAGAAGCGGAGAGAACCAATACACTGAGTTTGGATTAGGACTTACGCAGTTGCCATCTTGGGCAG
>JANXTD010000025.1 GCA_025352585.1 Fimbriiglobus sp. | reverse complement strand
GACGCCGAACTCGCCCCAATCGTCGCGATGCGGTGCTGGCCGAAGCTCGTGGAGCTGGACCTGTGCGGCAACAGGACCAACGAGTTGAGCCTGAAAACCCTGCTTGACGCCAAACCGCCGGATAATCTCGTCGCACTTCGCCTGACCGGTATCGGGCTCGCTTCGGCGTTCCGGGCGAAACTACAGAGCCATTTCAACGGGGCGGTGTCCTTCTACGACAACTGGTAAGCTCACGGCCCGCCGGCGAGCGGGGGACGATAGTCCCCCGAGTGCCCCCGCGCCCGAGTCTCGCTGTCCATACTTTGACACTTCTGTGGTGGGGACTCGGGGGACTTTCGTCCCCCGCTCGCCGGGTTGCTGACGGAGTTCGCCCATGTCAGTTCAGGAAGCGCTCGCCGACGGCGAGTTGGCCAAAGCCGTGCGACTGCAAACCCGCGCGGTGGCCGCCGACCCTACAGCCGCGGGGCAACTCCAACTCGCGGAGCTGCACCTCGTCGCCGGGGAGTGGCGGGCGGCGTGGGACACGTTGGCTGCGATTGCGAGTGACGACCCGGCGTGGCCGGCGTCGCGGCGGAGTTGGCGCGACCTCGTCCGGGCGGCCAAGCGGCGCGACGCGCGGCGACGCAGTCTCCACCCGCTGAGCGTCGATTTGCCGCCGCACGCCAAGCACCGCATTCGACTGGCATCGCTCCTGGAGAACGACCGACGGCGACTCGCGTCGCGCTACGCCGACGCGGCCGACGAGGCGTCGCCGGAACTGCACGGCCACGCCGATGGGCAGGAGTTCGTCGGGCTGCGCGACATGGACGACCGCTTCGCGTCGGTGCTCGAAGTGTTCTTCGGCAAGGCCTACGTCGTCGTGCCGTTGGAGCGGCTCGACCGGATTCGCCTGCTCCCCGTGGTCGGCGTCGCGGACACCGTTTATCGGCAGGCCGAGTTGCGCTCGACCGACGGCGAAATCTGGCCGTGCGTGCTGCCGCTCGTCTACCCGCGCTCGCACGCGGCGGGCGGCGAATTCGCCCTGGGCTACGAAACCGACTGCCCCGACGAGTCCGCGTTGAGTGTCGTCGCCGTCGGGGCGCGGGTCTGGTACTTCGGCGAGAACGAGGGGCTACTTTCGGAGTGCCGCCAAATCGACCTGCGGGTCGGCTAAATCGGCCCGCTCTCGTACGACCGGCGGCGCGACTTCAAGGCGAGCCGTGGCAGCAGGATGCCGCCGAAGCCGGCGCTGACGGCGCACATCGAGGCCAGGCCGAAGACGACGACGGCCAGGCCGGTCGCGGTCCGCGGCGACTCGGCGGCGTGGCCGGCGAGTTCGAGCAGCCCCGTCAGCGGCAGGACGGCCGAGTCCTTGCCGAGGAACGCCAGGAAGGCGAGGGCGGGGGCGGCGATCAGGCCCATGACCGTGCCGTGCCGCAGGCCCGCGCCGGTGCCGCCTCCGGCGACCAGGCCGCCGAGTAGGATGCCCACGCTGGCGAGCAGGAAATCGACTACGGCGAACTGCGTCGGCGAGCCGAGCGACAGGCCGTGCCCGGCGAGCGAGCGCATCCCCAGGCGGACGCTGTCGGCGACCAACACGCCGACGACCGCCACGGCGACGCCCAGGCCGACGCGCAGCCACGACAACTCGATCTGCCGCGACGACTCGGGGTCGTCCTTGAGCGGCGTCAGCGAACTGCCCCGCGAGCGGGTCTTCGTGGGCGTCAGCGGCACCACGGCCGGCCAGAGCGCCGAGCCGACACGCCCCGCCGCCAGGGCCAGCAGACAAATTCTCGCGGCGGCGACCAGGTCCGCCTGGGTCGTCTTGACGGCCGCGAGGAAGTCGGTGGCGAGCAGCAGGCCGACGCAGGTTAGCGCGGCGACGCCGCCGTTGGTCGCGCCGTTGCCGCGCCCGGCCCCGGCGAGCAGCGCGCCGATCAGCATGGCGGCCCCGCGCAGTAGCCAGGTCGCCACGGCACTCGGGGCGGCGTCGGAGTAGTCGAAGACGCCCAGCAGGCCGAGCGAGACTTCGCGAAGGCCGACGGTGAGGCCCAGCGCCACGACGACGCCGACGACGACGCGGCCCAACGCCGTCGGCGTGATCAGGTCCGGCGGGTCGGTGAGTTGCTCGCGCGACAGCGACGCCAGTTCGGACGGGGCGACGAGGCGCTCGCCGCAGCGGGCGCAACGCTCCGCGGGGTGGGCGGCGGTCTTGCAGGCCGGGCAGTACAGTTGCATCGTTGAACCCTAACCCGATCCGGGGGCGACCAAACGTAGAACGACTTTCCGCGCCGAGCCGGGCGATTTGCGGCGGCCGGCGCGGGGGGCTATCATCACAGCCATGACAACCCCCCGCATCCACTCGACCCCGCCCGAGGCCGTCACCGAGCGCCTCCGCGAGAAGGTCTTCATCGACGGCCACACGTTCCTCCTCGAGCGCCCCGGCGGCAGCGACGCGCTGTTCGACCACCCGGCCGTCCGCGCCGCCTACGCCGCGGACGACTACATCCCCTACTGGGCGGACCTGTGGCCGGCGGCCCGGATGCTCGCCAAGGCGGTCGGCCGCGAGCCGTGGGCGGCCTACCCCCGCGCCGAGGGCGCGAAGCTGTACGCGCTCGAAATCGCTTGCGGCCTGGGACTGCCCGGCATCGCGGCGCTGAAGTGTGGCCTGCGAGTGACCTTCTCGGACATCGACGAACTCGCCCTGCGCTACGCCGCGGACAACGCCCGCCGCAACGGCCACAGTGACTTCGACACGGCAGCGATCGACCTGCGCAGCCCGCCGGCCGGGTTGCAGTTCGACGTGATTCTCGGGGCCGACTTGCTCTACGACGAGAAGCTAGTCGGCCCGGTCGTCGCCTTCCTCAAGAGCGCCCTGTCGCCGACGGGCGTGGCGCTGCTGGCCGACCCCGACCGCGTCGCGGCCAAGCCGTTCGGCCACGAGTGCCGCGTCGCCGGGCTGGCGGTCGAGCGGGCCTTCGCGCGGGCCGGGGAGCCGGGCGGCGAGCGCACCAAGGGGACGATCTACCGCGTCCGCCGATCTCTCACAACCTCTTCAGACGGGGCGGGCTAAGTTCCAATTGCCCCCGCACAGTCCCATCACTCGCCGGGTAATCGCCATGCGTCGAGTCTGTCTGGCCCTCGGCCTACTCTTACTGCCCGGCCTGTCGTCGCTGGCGGCGGCCGAACTCGCCCCACCGCCGCGGCCGCACCTCGACCTCGCGGGCTTCGTCACCGTCGCCCAGGCGGTCCCCGCCGACGCCAAGTTGCTCCGCGCGACGGCCACGCCCACGGTCGCCGGCTACCTCGGCGTCCACGTCGGAGTCGGCCCCAACGGCGTCGCCACGGTCGAGGAGGTCGCCGACGACTCCCCGGCCAGTCTCGCCGGCGTGACGAACGGGGCGACGGTCACCGCGGTCAACGGCGAGGCGGTCGCCAACGCCGCGGCGCTGAAGGACCGACTGCGCGGCGTCACGGCCGGCCAGTCGGTCGCGTTCACCCTGACCACCGCGAGCGGGCCGAAGGTCGTCAGCGTCACCGCGAGCGCCTTGAGCCGGCCGATGACCAACGCCCCGAACGCCCGGCCGGTCCTCGGCGTTCAACTCGGCACGGCCGGCGGAGCGGGGGTCACGATCGACAGCGTCACCGCGAGCGGGCCGGCCGAGAAGGCGGGGCTGAAAAAGGGCGACGTGGTCACCAAGATCGACGAGACGAAGCTGGAGGCCGAAGGCGGCATCCGCGACGCCATCGCCGCCAAGAAGCCCGGCGACGCGGTCAAGCTCTTCGTGAAGCGTGGCGCGGAGGAACTCGAGATCCGCGTCTTCCTCGGCATGGACCCGAGTCAGGCCGCTCGCCAGGCCGGCTGGGACGACCGGTTGCCCTCGGCGTGGCGCAAGCCGTCGTACCGGCTCGCCATCATCGGCGTCGAGTACCCCGACGCGAAGCACAACGGCAAGATCGCCGACGCCGACTGGGAGGCGTCGATGTTCAGCGTCGGCAGCTACCAGGCCACCTCGGCGACGGGCCAGAAGGTCTGGGGCAGCATGGCCGACTACTACCGCGAGATTTCGCACGGCAAGTTCGCCGTCGAGGGCAACTTCCTCGGCTGGCACGAGGTCGCCAAGAAGCGGCTCGACTACAGCAGCGGCAGCGGCACCAGCAACCGCGAGAAGACCGCCCTGCTCGTCGAGGCGATGGACAAGGTGATCGCCAAGTCGGGCAAGGACGCTTTCAAGGGCTACGACGGCGTCTTCTTCGTTTACGCCGGGGCGCGCGTGGAGACGACCCGCGGCGGGCTTTACTGGCCGCACCGCGCCAGCGTGACGCACCTGGGCAAGCGCTGGCCGTACTTCATCGTGCAGGAGGGCGGGCCGAAGATGAACGACATCAGCGTGTTTTGCCACGAGTTCGGCCACATGCTCGGCCTGCCGGACCTCTACGCGCGGCCCGAGATGCCCGGCATGGAGGGCGTCGGCCCGTGGTGCGCGATGTCGCAGCAGAACGGCGGCGGCCGCCCGCAGCACTTCAGCGTCTGGAGCAAGGACCAACTCGGCTGGGTGACGCCGAAGACCATCGACCCGCGGGTCAAGCAGCGGATCGTGCTGTCGCCGATCGAGGACGCGCCGGGGGAGTGCCTCAAGATTCCCGTGCGGCCCGACGGCACCGAGTATTTTCTGCTGGAGAATCGCCGCAAGAAGGGCTTCGACGCCGAACTCCCGGCCGAGGGACTGCTGATCTGGCGCGTGCTGCCGGACAACGCGACGCAGCGGGTGTTCCTGGAGGAGTCGCACGGCGTCGCCGGCCAGTCGGGTCCGCGGGTCTTCCTGGGCGCGGTCCCCTTCCCCAGCCCGGCCAACGCGAACTTCACGCCGGCCACGACCCCCAGCAGCAAGAGCCAACTCGGCGGCGGCTTCGACGTGTCGCTGACCAACATCCGCCGCCTGCCCGACGGCCGCGTGACGTTCGGGGTTGGCTACGACTTCCAGTAGCGTCGGCGTCACTCCGCCGCGTATGGGAACTTCGTCGCCAGCGACCGCGTAGCCTGCATCGCGGCGATGTCGTCGGTGTAACCGGCGTTGCCGTTGCGCTCGTCAAAGCGGCCGGCGAGCGTGGACAGCTCGTTGTCGAGCCAGGCCCTTAGCGCCACGGGCGAGCCGTCGCCGGGGACGCCGGGCGGGACCCTGACGATTGGCGGCCGCGGCGATTCCATGAGCAGTTCGAGCGTCAGGACGGCGTCTCGATAGAAGTGGAAGCACTGGTCCGGCATCGGGCTAACGAGCGCCGTCGGTAGGTGGCGATTGAGTAACTGCGCGGCGCGACCATTGTTGCCGGTTAACGCCAGCAGTGCCATGTGCTTGCCGTGGTAGTACAGGAAGACCGGGTTCGCCTTGACGAGCGGGTAGCCGACCTTGTGGCAGCGCATTGCTTCTGCCGGTTTGCCGAGCCGCAAGTAAGGCAGCAGCATTTTGCCGTAGGTCGAGTGCGGGACCACCGTGCACGACATCTTGCCCTTCAGGATCGGCGCGGCCGCGAAGGCGGCCGCCGCGTCGTCGCCCTGTTCGATCTGGTAACTCACGTCGGCGTTCTGGACGCACGCCTTGCAGTTGCTGAACTCGTCGCGCTCCGTCTGGAGGAACTTCTTGTGCGCCGCCCGAGCTGCGCGGGTGTCGTACATCTTCAGCGCCGTGTTGCGACGGATCTGGTAGACGGCGTGGAGGGTGGACCCCTGGGCGCGGAGGCGCTTCGTGAGGTCGGCCATCAGGGCGGCGATTTGCGACCGCGGCACGTCCGGGAAGTCCGGCAGAGAACCGGCCATCCACTTGTAGTGCCACAGAACCTGCCTCGGGTCGATCTCGTCGGCGTGGCGGTCGGCGTAAGCCAGGCACCACGAGAACGACACGAGCGACACGTCCGGCCGGCCGCTGAACTGCGCCGCGTTGGTCAACTCCATGCGGGCCTGGAACGCGAGGGCGTCGTCCCGCAGCGAGTCGGCGAGCCGGACGGCCTCCTCCCAGAGGGCGACCTTCGCGTTGCCGTAGGGGGCGTCCTCGGCGCGCCCGACGACCTCGGAATATTGCGACTCGGCGTCGTGGTCTACCATCGGCCGCGGCTCCGTCGGTCACTCGGGGGATACCACCTCGCCGCCGGCGCGGGTGCAAAGGGCTTGCAGCGTCGGCAGGGGCAACTCGGTGCGGAGGTACTTGACGGAGCCGTCCGCGAAGGCGAAGTTCGCGCCCCCGTCGTGGGCGCTGCCGAACGCGCCGTAGCGGTCCCAGGCGATCGTCTCCAGCGGGGTCCAGGCCACCTGGAACGGCGGCGCGCCGGGTGTGGGCGGCGGGGGGTCGTAGCGCTTCGGGAAGCCGAAGTTGATCGTCACCGCCGAGCCGAGCATCAGCGACGCCCCGGTGGTCGGCCCGACGGAACTGGCCCACCCGGCGTACGAACTCGTCGCCATCAGCGCCGGCGACGCGGCGGGGGTCAGCGGGGCGAGGGCGAAGCTGTCGAGGTTGGCGTCGCCGACGACCTTCTCGCCGAGCAGAATCGTGTTCGAGGTTCCGTCGGTCACGTCGAGCAGCCGCACCGTTTTCGCCACGATTGCGGTGCTGTACTGGAACACGCCATCGCCGGTGGCGCGGCTGGCGGGGAACGCCTTGACGCCGGCGTTGCCGCCGTAATTCGTGACGCCAATGCTCACCGACCCGAAGCGCGTCGGGTTGTCGATGGCGCGGGCGGCGGGGCAGACCAGCAGTTTCAGCGGCGTCGCGGCGGGGGTGGCGTCGCCGCCGAAGTCGTTGGCGGTGTTGGCGTAATCCCAGCGGGCGGCGACGTTGCCCTGCTCGAAGTGCGGCAGCAGCTCGACGAACAGCGAGGTCCAGCGATTCGCGGGGCCGGGGTACGCCACGCCCGGCGGCAAGTTGCCGGCGACATCGTGGTAGCCGTGCGCCGCCAGCGCGAGTTGCTTCATTTGGCTCGTACACTGCGCCCGCGCCGCCGCCGCGCGGACCTTCTGCACCGCCGGTAGGAGAAGGCCGATCAGGATCGCGATGATCGCGATCACGACGAGCAGTTCGATCAGCGTGAAGCCGGCGCGGGCGGTTTTCATACCGGCGAAGTTACGCCGAAACCGTCACGACCGCAACGGCCTACCCGCCGCAATCGCCGGGAAGCCGGGCGGCCGAGGCGTCACCGGCCGAACTGCTTCGTGGCGAACACCAGGTAGGCGTCCCAGTCGGCGCGGG
>JANXTD010000914.1 GCA_025352585.1 Fimbriiglobus sp. | reverse complement strand
GCTGACGCTTCCGGCTCGCCAGTCACGGCCCCCGCCCCCACGCCGCTGCCGGCACCAGTTCGCGCAACCCCGGCCCGAAGGTGCGCGCCAGCGACTCCGGCGTCAGCACGGCCGCGGGCGGGCCTTGCGCGGCGACCACGCCATGGTTCAGGCATAGTACGTGGTCGGCGATGCGGGCGACTAGTGTGAGGTCGTGCGACACGAGCAGGATCGTCACGTCGGTCGTGCGGTTGATGCGGCGGATCAGGTCGTAGAACGCCTGTTGACTCTGGAAGTCGATCCCGGCGGCCGGCTCGTCGAGCAGCAGCAGTTCGGGCGACGGTTCCAGCGCGAGAGCCAACAGGATGCGCTGGAGCTGGCCGCCGGAGACGCCTTCGAGCGGCGTGTCGATCAGGGGACCGACATCGACTTGCTCCAGCAGCCGGGCGATGCGGGCGTTGAGCTTGCGGCCGAGGCCGAGGAACAGCGGGCCGCGCTTCAGCGTCATGCCCATCAGGTCACGCACCGTCAGCGGCAAGCGCGGGTCAAAAGTCAGGCGTTGCGGGACGTAGCCGACGTGGTCGGGCCGGGGCTGACGGTGGTCGTGGCCGCAGTGGAAGGCGATGGTGCCGCGGTACGGGAACTCGTGCAGCAGCGTGCGCAGCAGCGTCGATTTGCCGCAGCCGTTGAGGCCGACGAGCGCGGTGACGGTCCCGCGCTGGACATCGGCGGTGAGGCCGCGCAGCACCTCGACGCGGCCGCGGCTCACGCGCAGGTCGCGGAAGCTGACCAGCGGCGGGGCGGCGACGGGGGAGTCGATCAGCGGGAGGGCGATGCTCACTTCAGGGCACCGGCCAGGGCGACGACGTTGGCGCGCATTTTGGCCTCGTACCAGTCGCCGGTGAGTTCGCCGGCGGGGCAAGTTTCGAGGGGGTCGAGTTCGACCAGGACCACGTCGGTCAGGCCGCGGCGGGTCAACTCGTCGCGGATGCGCTTGGCCGACGACTGCGCGGAGAACTGCGGCTCGACGGCAATGACGCGGACCTTGCGGTCGAGGCAGGTCTTGACGATCTCCTCGAGCTTCTTCGGCGACGGCTCCTGACCGGGAACGACCTGGATCGGCTCGATCATGGTGAGGCCGAAGGACTGCGCGAAGTAGCCCATCGAGGCGTGGAACGGCAGGAACTTGCGGTCGGCCTTGTCCTTGAACAGCGTGACGCCGTCGGCCTGGAGCGTGTCGAGCTTGGCGGCGAAGGCCTTGGCGCGGGCCTCGTAGTCGGCGGCGTGCGGGCCGTCGGCTTGCCCGAGTTCGGCGGCGAGTTTGGTCGCGTAGGTGCGGGCGTGCTTGAGGCCGAGCCAGGCGTGCGGGTCGGTGTTGTCGCCCGAGTCGTGGGCGGCGTGGTCGTGGCCCTCGTGCTCGCACGCCCCGCCGTCGAGCAGGTCCTTCGCCGCGAGGCTTTCGCCGAGGTTGACGACGCGGATCGGCCGGGCGCTGGTCCCGGCGAACTTCGTGGCGAGGCGGTCGTCGAGGCCGAGGCCGTTGATCACGAAGAGGTCGGCGCGGCGCAACAGCCTCAGTTCGCTGGGCTTCGGCTCGCCGCCGTGGGGGCTTTGCCCCGACATCACCGGCAGGACCGCGGCGTCCGGCCCGGCGACGGCCATCGCGATCGAGGCGACCGGCGGGAACGAGGCGAGGACTTTGGGGCCGGGGCGGTCGGGCCAGCCGTCGGCCGGGCCGCCGCAACCGAGCGTGAGCGCGGTCACGGCGAGGCCGAGGGCGACGCCGAGCGCGAGGCCGCGGAGTGGTCGGGTCATGGCGGGACTCAGGGGATACGTCGTTTTACGCCGCACACCCTTATTGTACGCCGCCGCCGCCCGCCCGGTTCGCGCCGGTCAGTCGCCGCGCCGGGTCGGCTTGACGCCGAGGGCCGCGAACACTTTGGCGGCGGTCAGGAGTTCGCGGAAGCTGTCCTCGTCGCGCAGCGGGTCGAAGCTCGGATCGGTCTCGACGACGACAGGCTCGAAGCCTTCGAGGTAGAAGGCGTCGCGGAGGTGGTCGAGGGCGAGGCGGGTGTCGGCCGGGTGCCGCCGGGCGGTGGCGGCGTAGACGCGGGCGGCGTCGCGGTGGAAGTGCGCGCCGCCGCCGAGTTGGCGCGCCGCCAGGACGTCGGCGTGGGCGAGGTCGCGGCGGCCCGCTTGCGCGTGCAGCGCGGCGCGGCTGAGCCGGGCGTACGGGGAGGCGGGCGCGGCGGCGACGGCGACCTCCTGGGCCGCGTCGGCCGCGGCGTCGTCGCCCCGCCGGGCGGCGAGCCGCGCGAGGTTCTGCCAGGCGGGCGGCGAGCGCGGGTCGATCGCGGCCGCGCGGCGGTAGTCGCCCTCCGCGCCGGCCGGGTCCTGGGCGGCGCGCTGGTTGCCGCGGGCGACGAAGTCGTTGGCGGAGGCCGGCCGGCAGCGGCGCGCCTCGAGGCGGTCGGCGTCGGCCCCGGCGGCGTCGCCGAGTCGGTCGCGCACCTCGGCGCGGGACCGGTAGCCGGCGGGCGAGTTGGCGTCGAGGCCCAGGAAGCGCGTCAGGTCGGCGTCGGCCCCGGCCAGGTCGCCCCGGCGCTGGCGGGCGACGCCGCGCAGCCGCAGGGCGCTGACGAGGCCCGGCTCGCGGGCCAGGGCGTCGGTGAAGTCGCGCTCCGCCTCGGCGTCGCGCGCCGAGGCCAGGGCGATCGCGCCGCGATGAAGCGACGGCCGGCCGCTCGCCGGGGCGAGGGCCTTGGCGACCAGGAAGCGCTCCGCGGCGCGGTCGAAGTCGCCGATCTCACTGCGGCAGACGGCGAGCAGGTACTGCGCCGCGGCGTGCCCCGGCCGCCGCTGGGTCGAGTCCTCGAGCGGGGCGACGGCCTCGGCGTGCCGGGCCGCCAGGGAGTGGCCGACGCCGGCCAGGTAGGCTTCCGAGGCGGGGTCGGTCGCCGCCTCGGCGTCGCACGCCGCCGCGAGGTCGAGCCAGGCGAGCGCGGCCCGCGCCGGCTCCGGGTCGTTCGCCAGGGGCGGGGCCACGGCGTCGCCGCGGCCGGGGGCCAGCGCGGAGGCCGCGGCGACCCGGCACAGCTCGCCGCAGTCGCCCGCCAGTTCGCGGCGGGTCGCGGCGGGCAGCCGGCGGAAGGCGGCGGTCGGCCCCCAGGGCTGGCCGCTGACCAGGCCGTAGCGGGCGAGTAGGTCGGCGGCGGCGGAAGCGGCGGCCGCGCGGCGGGCCGGGTCGGCGCGGTCGAGCAGCCCGAGGTGCAGCCCGGCCAGCTCACCCCACGCCTGCCGGTGCCCCTCGGCGGCGGCGGCGTCGGCGCGGGCGTCGGCGTGGCGGGCGGCCACGCCACCGAGGCCGACGACGGCGAGGGCGAGGGCGGCCGTCACCAGGCGCGCCCCCAGCCGCGGGTTGCGACGCCGCCACTTGGCGAGCCGCTCCCGCGCCGACGGCTCCGCGGCGAAGGCGAGCGGCCGGCCCTCGAGTTGACGCGTCAGGTCGCCCACCAGCGTCGCGGCGTCGGGGTAGCGGCGCGCCGGCAGCGGTTGCAGCAGCGCCTCGACGATCGCCTCGACGGCGCGCGGCACCGCCGGGTTGTGGCTGCGCACCCTGGCCGGCCCGTCGCGGCGGTCGCGGGCCATCCGCGCCAGGTCGAGCGCGCCGCCGGCGGGGCGCGGGAAGGGGTGCCGGCCGGTCAGCAGTTCGTAGAAGATCACGCCCAGGCCGAAGAGGTCGGTCCGCGCGTCGAGGTGGCGGTCGTCGCGCTCGCGGAAGCCGTCGAGTTGCTCGGGGGCCATGTACGGCAGCGTCCCGCCGGTCTGCTCGCGCGGCCCGGCCGCCAGGTCCTTCGCCAGGTTGAAGTCGAGCAAGAGCGGCGCGCCGCCGTCGGCCAGCAGCACGTTGGCCGGCTTCAAGTCGAGGTGCAGAATGCCTCGCTCGTGGGCGTGCGCCAGCCCCTCGGCGACCCCGCGCACCGTCCGCAGTACCCACTCGACCTGCGCCGCGGCGCTCAGGCCGTCGAGGACCGTGGCCGGCGTCCGCGCGGCCGGCGCGAAGCCGGTGGGCGGCGTCGGCGGCCCCGCCGGCCGGCTCGTGGCCGTGCGGGCGAGCGCCTGCGTCGAGGCGTCCGGGAGGCGCGCGGCCGAGAACACGCCGGTCTCGGAGTACGACACGACCACGTCGGCGAGTGTGAGCGCCCCGAGGTACGGCATGCAGACCGCTTGCAGCGGCGCGGCGTCGTGGACCGAGTAGATCGGCACGATGTTGGTGTGGTGCAGCTTCGCCAGTTGCGCCGGCTCGGCCGTCGGCCGCGTCGTCACCTTCAAGGCGACCAGGCGGCTGGCGAGTGCGAGTTGCCGCGCCAGGAAGACCTTACCGAAGGCCCCACTGCCCAACTCGGAGACGAGTGCGAAGCCCAGGAACTCCTCGCCGGCGAGCGGGAACCGCGCGCGCCGCCCGCCGGGGACGCCGGCCGGCGCGACCTCGCAGCAGTCGGTCCGCTCGAGCGCGGCGAAGTCGAGGCGGCCCGATGCCGGCGGCGTCTCGACCAGGTCCGTGCGGTAAGAGTCGGCGGCGTGACCGAAGTAGTCGGGGGTGGGGGCGAGCGTGGGCATAGGAACCCGATGGCCGCGCCGCGGGACAGGCCGGGCGGGCGGAGGCTGGTGTCGGGGTCAGGCCGGGGTAGGATGGGCGGCCTGGGGGCGGCTCCGCGAGTCCGGCGACGCCCCAGCGTACTTAGCACGCCACCCTGACCGGCGCGACCGAATCTTCCGGAATCCCCCGCCTTCGCGCTCGCGGCGAAACTTGAGGCGGCTACCAGCCGAGATACCGCCGGAGTTGGTCGAGCCCGCCGCTGAGCGCTTCGTCGGCGGTGGCGGCGCGGCCGAGGCCGTCGTCGAGCCGCTTGCCGTTGACCGACTGCGTGACGCCGCAGGTGAACTGCCCGCCGGCGGGCCGCACTTCGAGGCGGTAGTTCGGCTGCCCGCCGATCGCCACGACGGTGATGAAGTCGCGCAGGCCGGGCGTCAAAGTGCCGTCGCGCTTGGTGAGCCATTCGGGCGTCGTCGGGGGCATGTCGTGGGTCCAATGTCGGAGTAAGAATTTTGCCGCAGAGACGCAGAGGCGCGGAGAAAGGCCAAATTCAAGTTTTAGGTTTTCTCCGCGTCTCTGCGTCTCCGCGGCGAAACTCTTTTCCGGTTGCTATTCCGGCAGGGGCTTGCCCTTGGTCTCGGGTAGGAAGGGCAGCGCGAGGATGCCCAGCACGTACACCAGGCACATCGTCGCCCCGGCGTAGCGGATCGCGTCGGCCCCGGAGTCGTGGTAGACCTGTGTTTCGAGCATCCCCAGGCCGAACGGCCCGAGCGCGGCGACCAGCCGGCCGGCGTTGTAGCAGAAGCTCACGCCGGTGCTGCGGAAGCGCGTCGGGAACAGTTCGGGCAGGTAGATCGCGAAGCCGCCGAACACCGCGAGCTGGCAGAAGCCCATGACCGGGATCATCCACATCACGTCGTCGCGCGTCCGCAGGTTCAGGAACGTCCCCGCGGTGGCGAGCGCGCCCAGCAGGAAGAACAGCGCGAAGGTCGGGCGGCGGCCGACCACCCCGGTGACCGCACTGAAGGCGAAGATGCCGAAGAAGGCCCCGGCGTTCTGGAACAGCGACGTGATGCCGCGCCACCGGGCGACTTCGCCCTTGAGTTGGTCGCCGTCCAGCCCCTCGGCCTGGAAGGTCGCGGTCAACGCCTGGCTGACGAGGCGCGGGGAGAAGAAGCCGATGCCCCAGAGGCCGACCACCCCGGCCCCCGTCAGCAGCAGCCCGAAGAGCACGCGGCCCCGCCACGGCGACGTGGTGAGTAAGGCTTTGAGCGTGCCGAAGAACGCCTGGAACGGCGTCTGCCGCGCGCCGGTTTCGATGGCCGCGCGGAGGGCGAGCCACTTGTCCGGCTCGCGCAGCGTGAGTTGCACGACGGCCAGCAAGAGGCCGGGGACGATGCCGATGAGGAACATCAGTCGCCACGGTTGCAGCCACTCGCCGGGCGTGAACACGCCTTGCTTCTGGAGCGCCCCGAGTTGCAGCGAGATCAGCGCCGCGGAGCAGTTGCCCAGGACACTCGACGCCTGGAACATGCCCAGGACGTAGGGCCGCGGGGCATCGGGGACCGTCTCGGCGAGCAGCACCACCGCCGCGGCGAACGCCCCGCCGACCCCGAGGCCGGTGAAGAAGCGGTAGACCATGAAGTCGGTGACGCCGACCGACAGCGCACTGAACCCCGTGAAGAAGGCGTACAGCGCGATCGTCGCGGTCAGGGTCTTGACGCGGCCGAGGCGGTCGCCCATGACGCCGAAGAAGACGCCGCCGACGGCCCAGCCGATCATGAAGACCGAAGTCGCCTGCGTGCCGTAGCTGGCGACGACCTTGTCGCCGGCACTCAGCCCGGTGAGTGCGGCGATGGCGGGGTCGCGGGCGAGGATGAACAGTTGCTGGTCGAGGCAGTCGAGGTCCCAGGCGAGGCAACACACGACGAAGACGAACCACTGGTAGGGCGTGAGCATCTTGAGCGACGCCCAGCCGGTGAGCGGTTTCGTCTCGGTCATGGCGAAGCATCTCGGGGGGCGGGGGGCTGGTGGTATACGCACCGTCTGGGGAGGTGACGAATGGATCAAGAGAAGCATTTTCGCCGCAGAGACGCAGAGACGCGGAGAAAGGCAAAATACCAGTGTTGCTCCGCTGCGGGAAGTCACCGCCAACGCCCGGAGTCCCTCTTGAAACTTGAATTTGGTTTTCTCCGCGTCTCCGCGTCTCTGCGGCAAAACGTTTTCACTTCCGCCACCCCCCCGCTTCCGTTTATGATGCACCCCTCGCGTTTCCACTCCCCGCTCGGTGTCGCCCCTATGCGCTGGCTTTTCGCGTTGCCGTTGCTCGCCCTGTGTACGCCCGTGATGGCTCAGAAGGAGTTCGGCTTCGACAACCGCAAGGGGTCGGGGCAGCCTTACCTCACACCCGCCGAGACGGTCGCGAAGTTCAAGGTGCCGCCGGAGTTCGAGGTCAAGCTGTTCGCCGGGGAGCCGGACTGCATCAACCCCGTCGCGTTCTCCATCGACGAGAGGGGCCGCGTCTGGGTGCTCGAGTGCTTCGAGTACCCGTCGAAGACGCCCAAGGGCAAGGCCCCGCGCGACCGCATCGTCATCCTCGAAGACACCGACGGCGACGGCGTTTGCGACAAGCGGACCGTCTTCGCCGAGGGCAAGGACTTCCCCATCACCCCGGAGCGCCAGAAGGCCGGGCTGCCGGCGTTCGACCTCGCCACGGGGCTGGAGGTCGGCCACGGCGGCGTCTGGGTCGGGGCACCGCCGTATGTGTGGTTCATCGAGAACAAGGACGACAAGCCGGGCAAGTTCGAGCCGGTCTTGGGCGGCTTCGGCTCGCAGGACACCCACGAAACCTTGAACACCTTCCAGTGGGGGCCGGACGGCTGGCTCTACGGCATGCAAGGCGTCTTCTCGCAATCGACGGTGAAGTCGGCCGACGGCGCGGAGACGCGCATGAACGCCGCGGTCTGGCGGCTGCACCCCAAGACCAAGAAGTTCGAGATCTACGCCGAGGGCACCTCGAACCCCTGGGGCCTCGATTGGCGCAACACCGACGGGCAATTCATCCTCGCGTGCTGCGTGATCCCGCACCTCTACCACGTCGTCCCCGGCGGCATCTACAAGCGCCAGGCGGGGACCAGCTACAACCCGCACGCTTACGGGTACATCGACGAGATTAGCGACCACACCTTCCACAAGGAATCGGGGTGGGCGCACGCGGGGTTGATCTCGCTGGACGTGCCGCACATGCCGGAGCGCTTCCGCAACAGCGTGATCTTCGGCAGCATCCACGGCAACAGCCTGAAGCACAACATTTTGAAGCCCAACGGCAGCAGCTACACCGCCAGCCGCGGCGACGACTTCTTGACTTCCGGCGACAAGAACGTCCGGCCGATCAACCTGAAGTGGGGGCCGAACGGCGACATCTACCTGATCGATTGGCACGACCAGAACCCGTGCCACCAAGCCGCCGCCGACGCCTGGGACTACTCGCGCGGCCGGGTGTACCGCATCCAGTTGAAGGACCGCAAGGGCGGCAAGGCGGAAGACCTGGCGAAGAAGACGATGGCGGAGTTGCGGGCGATGGCGAGTGAAACCGACCCGTATCGCTACCGCACGGCC
>JANXTD010000885.1 GCA_025352585.1 Fimbriiglobus sp. | reverse complement strand
CTTTCGAGGGCGACCTTCGCCGGGCTGAGGAAGACGAGCACCGCGTTCGACTGGCCGGCCGGGTCGAGGGCCGCGGGCAGGCGGAACTCGAAGCCGTCCTGCACGCCGCTGAGCGAGGCGACGCGGCCCCGGAAGGTCAGCGCGGTGCCGTCGGCCGGGGCGGTGACGGTTGTGGTGATCGCCTCGACCGGCTTGCCGTCGAGCGTCAGGCCGGGCACGACTTTGCCGCCGGGGAGGTTGCGGCCGTAGACGGTCACCGGGGTGGTGGTGCCGGGGTTGACCACCGGCGGGAACACGGCGTCGATCCACGGGCCGGCCGTGAGCGTCAGGCGGTAGAAGTAGTCCGGCCCGCCCTGCTGGTAAGCGAACTCCGTGACGCGGACGTAGTAGTCGCCGTCGGCGGTGAGG
The DNA here is from genome assembly GCA_025352585.1 of Fimbriiglobus sp. Lineage (GTDB taxonomy): Bacteria > Planctomycetota > Planctomycetia > Gemmatales > Gemmataceae > Fimbriiglobus. The sequence continues at coordinate 3,932 of JANXTD010000885.1, read as the reverse complement.
GTCGCGTCGGCGAGGGCGTCGTTCTCGACCGCGTTGCGATTCTGCGCCAGCCGCACCCCCGCGCGGTCGAAGAATTCGACCATCGGCCGGGCGCGGCTGTCGATCGACGACGTGGCGCAGTGGGCCAGAACCCTCTGTCCCGCCTTGCCGGAGAAGACCGAGTAATCGACGTCGGTCGCGCTCGCCAGGACGCCGTTGATCGTGGTGCCGAGGGCGACGCGCTGGGCGTGCGGCACGTTCTTCGGCGGCACGGCGAGCGACGCGGCCCCGGTCACCGCCGCGGGGTGGCTCAGGTTGGTCGCCTCCTCGTTCGGCTCGACCTCGTTGACCTCCGGCAGCACGCCGACGGTGAACAGACGGGGGTTGCTGACCCCGAAGGCGTTGACGACGCGGAGGTCGTAGCTGCCCGGCGGCACGGCCTTGTCGGCGGTGACCTCGAACTTGACGCTCGTCGGCGGCGGCCCCTTCTTGGGGTTCGGCTTCACGACCTTGGGGTCGGGCTTGGCCTTCGGATCGACTTTCGGCTCGGGCGGCACGACGACAGTCGCCTTGAAGCCGGGGTGCGAGAACATGAGCGCCGCGGCGTCGTCGAGGTCGGTCCCGGTGACGGTGACCTCGACCGCCGTGCCCTGGCGCAGGCCCATCGGGAACACACTGCTGATGCGCGGCTGCGGCAGCGGCGTGCCCGGCGGCTGGGCCAGCGCGACCGTGGCGACGAGGAGTCCGAGGACGCCGAGAAGTGAGCGACGCATACGCAACCCCGATCGGGAGGGACGCCGGCAGGAGCCGGCCAGGCAGGTCGCGTCATCGTAAACGCTGACGCGCCGCGGTGGTAGCAGATTCCGGCCCGGCGGCGACTTCTCGGGGCGTCCCGGCGACCGGCTACGGGATGAACAGGTGCTGGCCGGCGTAAATCAGGTTGGGGTTCGGCCCGATGACTGCCTTGTTGGCCGCGTAGATGACTGACCACTTCGACGACGTGCCGTAAACCTTGGCCGAGATCGCCGAGAGGTTGTCGCCCGGCTTGACGACGTACACCGTCGCCGGCGGCTTGACCGGCGGGACCGGCGGCTTGACCGGGGGCTTCACGGGGGGGGTCGGCGGCTTGACCGGAGGGGTCGGCGGCTTCACCGGCGGGGGCGCGACCGGCCCGACCGGGGCCGGGGCCGGCACCGGGGCACCCCAGATGACCAACCGCTCGACCGACCCGTAGCAGTCATACTCCTTGGCGACACCCTGCCGGTGGAAGTCGCCCATCGCCTCGTCGGTGATAGTGATCCCCCCGAGCGTCACCTTCTTGCCGCCGTCCCAGTTGTAGCGGTCGTAGAACTTGAACTGGAACGTCATCTGGAACGACCGGGTACCGCTGACGTGGCTGACGTTGGCCACCCCCTTGCCCCAGTACGTGTAGCCGCCGATGGCGAAGTACCAGTTGGCGCTCTCGCCTTGGGTGTTGTAGCCGCCCCCAGTACCCGCCGAGCAGATCGCGTGGATACCGTCCGGGAGCGTCTCGACGAACCGCTTGGCCGCCTCGATCTCGGCCTCGATGTTCGCCTTGGCCGACGGCACGTCCTTGACCATGCCCGCCAGGTCGATCGTGTAGTCCGACCCGGAGTTACCGAAATAGTGGTACATGTGCTGCACGGCGTCCACGCCGGGGTAGGCCATCGCCAACGGCAAGACCGCCAGGATCGCCGCCTTCTTCGCGTGCGTGGACAAGTCCGTGGAGGTGCCGTTCCAGACCCCCGCCCCGGCGTCGTGCCCGAGGGTCGGGTTGCTCGAACCGAGCTGATAATTCGGCATGGTTGCTTCCGTTCGAGGCAGAAATCCCCCGGCGGCATTGCCGAGAAGTTCTTGACATCATCCGGTGTCCAGTTAGCAGGGGCAAGTCGAAAATTCTCGACCCCGCGTGCGGGCCTGACGCCCGTCGCCCCGGCGACGCCCGGCTTTCCGCTTGCAACCGCGCCGGCCGACAAGTAGCCGCCCGCCAGTCACTTCTCCAGGACGAAGTCGAGGGCGTTCGGGCCGGGGGCGAGTTCGGCCGTCAGCACCGAGTCGGCGTGGTACTTCGCCGGCAGCGCCTCGGCGAACACGTCCGGCGACTGGCCGTAGCCCGCCTCCCGCTTCTCGCCGGTCGCCCGCGCCCACCGCAACTCGACGCGGTAGGTGCCGGGCCTCAACGCCACCTCGGGGTAGAGCTTGTAGCGGCCGTCGGTGATGGCCGCGCCGCCGGGCGGCCGGTCGGAGTCGATCGGCACGAACGAGATGATGCCCGAGGCGATCGGCTGGCCGTCGTAGGTCGCGGCCCCGCTCGCCTCCACGGCCGCGGGCGGCTCCTCGGCGCAGCCGGCCAGGGCGACGAGTGCGAGCAGCGTCGCCAATCGAGAGACGAGGCGCATGGGGGGAGTCCGGGGGAGGTGTCCGGGAAACGAACGACCCCCGCCGAGTTGCCTCGGCGGGGGCCACGGTTTTTGGCGGCGACCTCAGGGGTCGAGGCCGAGTTTCTTCATCAGCTCCTTGGCCTTCGCCGCGGGGCTGCCCTTGGTCGCCTTGAGGTCGTCGAGGCCGGCCTTCAGGATGTCGGCCTTGGCCGCGTCCGTCTTGCGGACCTCGGCGACCATCGAGTCGAAGCCGGTCACCTCGCTCGTCAGCGGCTTGCCCTTGGCGTAATTCGACAGCGTCGATTTCACCTGAACCATCGGGTCGATCGGCTTAACCTCGATCAACTCCTCCTTGACGCCGCCACCGGAGCAGCCCCCGGCGGCCACCAAGACGCCGGCGGCTAGGAGGCCGGCGGCGACGTTTCGCAGTGCGATCATGAGTCACCCCTTCGGGGAGTCGGGGTTAGAAGTCGCCGAGGACTTGGCCGTCCTTGACGCTACCGAGGCGCTGGAAGGTCACGAGGTCGATGCCGTTGCGCAGGAAACGCACCGAGCCGTCGCCCAGGACCGCGTTGACGCCGCCGGTGTGCATGCTCCGCGGCGGGATAATGCCGTAGCCCCAGTCGTGGGCACCGCCGGGGCAGCAGTCGCCGCCGGCGCTGGGCCACTTCCAGTTGGGCGTCGCGGAGGTGTTCAGCGCCGACTGACCGGCGGGGTACCACAGCGGCATCGTGCCGTTGTTGGACTTCACGCCCAGCGGGCTGTTCTTCGCGGCGGAGCCGATCGCGTCGAGTTCGGCGGCCGTCGGGTTGTCCTTGTTGACGACCGAGTCGAAAGGGCCGTTGCCGGCGTAGAAGATGTCGAACGGGTACTTGCCGGGGCCGGTCTTCGGGGCGTTCGTCCCGGACAACAGTTCCGAAGCCAGCAGCGTGTTCGACAGGCCGTCGGTCACGTCGGCCATGCGCCGCTCGGTGAATTGCGCGATGATGCCGTTGGCGTTACTGATCCCCTTGACCCCGTCGCCGTCCCAGTTAACGTTGATGCGGCTGCCGACGCTCCAGCCGTAGTTCGATCCTTGCCCTTCCCAGCCGTCGGGGTTGGTCCCGCGGACGGGGGCGGGCGGCGACGACGGACACTTGAAGACGTTCAGCGACACGTTCATCGGCCCGTTGTATGCGGCACCCCAGTTGGCGGCGTTGCCGCTGAATTTCTGGGACTTCCCCGCGCCCAAGGTGTTGGTGGGGACGACGATTTGGGCGAAGAGGTTCCCCTGCTCGACGTACGGCAGGATGAAGTAGTGGGCGCTCACGGACTCCCAAACTTCGATGCCGATCTGCTGCTGATTCGCCGGGAACTTGAGGTTCGCGTCGTGGTAAGCGTGGATCGCGATGCCGAGTTGCTTCAAGTTGTTCGTACACTTGGCGCGGGCCGCGGCCTCACGCACCTTCTGGACGGCGGGCAATAACAGGCCGATGAGGATCGCAATAATCGCGATCACCACCAGCAACTCGATCAGAATAAACCCGCGCCGGGTCCCCCGTCGGGTTGGGA
>JANXTD010000880.1 GCA_025352585.1 Fimbriiglobus sp. | reverse complement strand
CGGCCTGCCGCGCGCCAGCGAGGTCAACGCCGCCCTGGAGAAGGTCCAAGGCAACGCCCGGCAGACCCTCAACGGCTATCGCCGTTGAGATGCCGCTGCCCCCCGACCGACCCGACACGGAGAGTCCCGATGCGACGACTGTTACTCGCGGCGTTCGCCTTCGCCGCCCTCGCCTCGACGGCCCCCGCCGCCGACCCCAAGCTGCACCCCGCCCCGGCCGACTACAAGGCGGTCGTCGAGAAGGCCTACGCGGCGATGCTCGCCAAGCAGAACCCCGACGGCAGTTTCGCCCCGAAGCTCGGCGGCCCCGGCGTCACGGCGCTGATGGCCGCGGCGTTCTTGAAGGCCGGCAAGTCGCCCGACGACCCGCTGGTGGCGAAGTGTTTGGCCTACCTCGAGACCAGCATCCAGAAAGACGGCGGCGTCTACAACGAGGGCTTGGCCAACTACACGACCTGCCTCGCGGTGATGACCTTCAAGGAGGCCAACGCCGGCGGCAAGTACGACAAGGTCATCGCCAACGCGACCAAGTTCCTGCGCAGCCTGCAAGACGGCTCGGCCGACACCGCGGACGTGAAGTTCGGCGGCATGGGCTACGACGGCAAGGGCCGGCCCGACCTGTCGAACACGCAGTTCTTCGTCGAGGCCCTCCTCGCCGCGGGGGCGACCAAGGACGACCCGGCGGTGAAGAACGCGTTGACCTTCATCAGCCGCAGCCAGAACCTGCCCGGCGAGTACAACGACCAGCCGTTCGCGACCAAGGCGACCGAGGACGACCAGGGCGGCTTCGTCTACAACCCGACCGATCAGGCCAACGCCAAGAGCGACAAGCGCACCGCCCAGGGCGGCTTGCGCAGCGAGGGCGGCATGACCTACGCCGGCCTGAAGAGCTTCCTGTACGCCGGGCTGTCGAAGGACGACGTCCGCGTCAAAGCGGCGGTGAAGTGGATTCGCCAGCACTACAGCGTGACCGAGAACCCCGGCCAGGGCCAGGCGGGGCTGTTCTACTACTACACGACCTTCGCCAAGGCGATGACGGCGCTGGGCGAGGACGACTTCGCCGACGCCAAGGGCGGCAAGCACGCCTGGCGCGTCGAGCTGTTCGCGAAGTTGCAGTCGATGCAGAAGCCGGACGGCAGTTGGGCCAACGGGAACAAGGCGTTCCTGGAGAACCAGCCCGAGCTCGCCACGGCGTTCGCCGTGCTGGCGCTGGGGTACTGCCAGTAACCCCGTGCTCGACCTCCCCCCCGGCCGCCTGTTCCTCGCCGCGACGCTGCTGCCGCTCGCCGGCACGCTCGCGCTACTGCTCGCCAGCACCGTGCGCCGACTCGCGTCGCCGACGCGGCTGCCGGGGTACTTCGCCGTCGCGGTGATGGCGTTGGCCACCGTCCTCGCGCTCATCGGTGTCTCACAAGGCGAGTTCGCGGGCAACGCTTACGGCGAGTCGGTCGAGTGGGTGCGGCTCGGCTCGAAGCCGAACGCCGTCGCGCAACTCCGCCTCGGCTACCGCGTCGATGCGCTGACGGCGGTGATGGTGCCGATGGTCTGCGCCGTCACGACACTCGTGATGCTCTTCTCGCTCGGCTACCTGCGTGACGAGGCGGATCGCACCGTCACCGATCACGTGACGCACACGGTTCGCCGCGGCCGCTTCGGGCTGTTTTTCCTGGAACTGCTGCTGTTCGCGTTCAGCATGTTGTTCCTGCTCATGGGCGACAACTTGCTGCACGTCTTCGTCGGCTGGGAGCTCGTCGGCGTGTCGTCGTATTTGCTCATCGGGTTTTACACCGAGCGCCCGGCCGCGATTGCCGCGGCGACCAAGGCGTTCGTGATGAACCGCGTCGGCGACGCCGGCCTCCTCGTCGGGATTTTCGCCGCGTGGCAACTGCGCGGCACGCTCGACCTCGTCGCCCTGACGCACGCCCCGCCGGCCGACGGTCCGTTAGCGCTGGCGATGGGCCTCGGGCTGTTCGCGGGGTGCGTCGGCAAGTCGGCGCAGTGGCCGCTGCACACCTGGCTGCCGGACGCGATGGAAGGCCCCACACCCGTGTCGGCGCTGATCCACGCCGCGACGATGGTCGCCGCCGGCGTCTACCTGCTGGCGCGCTGCGTCCCGCTGTTCACCCCCGAGTGCCTGTCTGTGATCCAGTGCGTCGGCGCGGGGACGATGCTGTACGCGGCGGTCGTGGCGGTGACGCAGACCGACATCAAGCGGGTGCTGGCCTACTCGACGATGAGCCAGCTCGGCCTGATGGTCTTCGCCGTCGGGATCGGCGCGTGGACGGCCGGCGTCTTCCACCTCGTGACCCACGCCGCCTTCAAAGCCCTCCTCGACAACGACCTCCACCCCGTCGGCATGGAAAACAACATCGGCACCCCCGACGACCACGTCATCTCCTCATCCCTCACCATGGTCGCCTCCGCCGCCGCCTACATCTGCCTCATCGGCGACCGCTACGGCCAAACCCCAA
>JANXTD010000088.1 GCA_025352585.1 Fimbriiglobus sp. | reverse complement strand
GTAAGGCAGCCAGTGGCAAATGATCTACCGCTCGATCGCTGGGTATGGTACCACCCGCTACCACGGGCCTCCCGCTTGTGGTTACCTCACGGACGAGGGCGCGATCATGGACGACGACCTGACCCCCGCCGTCGAAGAGATTATCCTCTCCGCCGCCCGCAAGTTGACCGGCTTTCGACGCCGGCAGTTCCAGGCCGAAATCGCCGCCCGGTACTGCGGCGGAATCCCGCGCCGCGCCGAACACGTCTTCGGCTGGGGACGCGACGCCGTCGCGACCGGCCTGGGCGAACTCCGCACCGGCATCCGCTGCGTCGACAACTTCGCCGCTCGGGGGCGGCACAGGACCGAAGACGACCGCCCCGAGTTGGCCCGGCAAATCCACGCCCTGGTGGAGCCGCTCACGCAGGCCGACCCGCAACTCCACACCCCGCTCGGCTACACCCGAGTCACCGCCGCCGCCGTCCACCAACACCTGGTCGCCGACGCGGCCGGGACCGATCGGCCGGTCCCCGCCGCCCGCACGCTGTCGGACATCTTGAACCGCCTCGGCTATCGCCTCCGCCGCGTCCGCAAGATCGCGCCCCAAAAAAACTAGGCCGGCAATCCCGACTGGTTGAGCTTGTTTTCTAGGTCATTCAGGTAGCCGTCCGGGTCCCGCCGGAAGCGCCGTCGATCGACCCGCCGCTGTCGCCGCTCCTCCAACTGGGCCCGCAACCCCTTCCACGCCCCGAGGTCGGCCGACGCCAGGTCGGCCGCCGTCACCTCCCGCGCCCGCGTCGCCAGCCCCGCGACAAGCCGGGCCGCCCCCCGAAGCACCAGGGCCGGCGACGCCCCCTTCCGGCCCGTCGCCCGACGCTCGTGGTACCGATGACTCCCGAACGCCCGCTCCAGGTCGTTGTTCGTCCGCGGCAGGCCGGGCACGTCGTACCCCGCGAACAGCCCCGGCCAGTAGCTCCGCGTCACCTTCACGAAGTGGTCCACCCCGCCGGCCAGCGCACCCGCCGCCGCACGGTGCCGCGTCATCGCCCCGAGCAGCCCCGCCAGTCCGGCCCGCACCGTCGCGCCGTCCGACTCGACCCGGCCCAGGACGTGGGCGGCCCGGCGGACCCAGGCGAACCCCGCCCGGACCGCCGGCCACAGCGCCGCCGTCGCCGCCAGCGCCCGGTCGATCGCCCCCTTCAGCCTCACGAGTTCGCTCGGGACCCCCCTTTTTCGCCGGCCCGCCCCAGGCTGGCCGACACCGCCGACAGCCGCCCGTGCAGCCTCAGCCCCGACGCCTCCAGCGGCGGCCGGCCGTCGTCGGTCAGGGCACTCCGCACCGCCGAGCAGTAGCCGCGGATCGCCTCCGCCTCCGGGCCGCCCCGACCCTCGGCCGACCGCTCGACCCCCCGGACGACCCGCACCTTCTTCTTCAACTCCTTCTTCGCGTGCCGGTCGGCCTCGTAGATCGGCCTCGCCGCCTCGCGCAGGTAGTGGAACTGGCAGAGCTGGTACGGCACGCCCGGGAACACCGCGGCGACCGCCTTGCGGATCGAGTGCTGGCCGTCGGACACCACCCCGGCGATCGGCACCGGGCACGACGCCTTCACCGCCCCGAGCAGGCCGGCCAGGTCTTGCTGGCGGGCCGACAGCAGGCTCTTGGCCAGCAGGATCTCCCCGGACAGGCAGTCCCGCAGCACCCACAGCACCTCGTGCCCGACGTCCGGCTGCAGGCCGTCGATGGCCAGGACGACCCGGCCGTGGCGGGCCAAAGCGGCCCCCAACCGGCGGTCGTCGGCGAGGGCCACGGCGAGCAACTCGTCGTACCGGTCGAGCAGGTTCGTGACGGCCCGCTCGGACACGGTAACGCCGCGTCCGGTGAGGTGGGCGTGGACCTCGGGCACGGACCGGTGCTCGGCGTAGCGGAGCCGGCCGACGAGGGCGACGACGTCGAGGCCGAACTCGTGCCGGGGCAAGGCGACCGCGCCCTCGGCCTCGGGCCGGTACGGCCGCTTGTACGCCGGGCAGGCCGCGGCGTGGCAGCGGCGGACGGTCAGGTTCAGGCGGGTCACGCCGGCGAGCGTGTGGACGGTCCGGCGGTTGGCGTAGTCGGCGCGGGCGGGGCGACCGCAGTGCGGGCAGTCGGTCCGCTCGGGGGTGAGGTCGCGGGTGATCGTGGGGACTGCGGTCTTGGCCGTCTTGGACACGGGTCGCCCTCCTGGTGAGGACTCTCAGTCTAACCGATCACCCGCCAAGCTCAACCAGTCGGGATTGCCGGCCTAGAAAAAAAGTGCCGGAGACCGACGCCATCTTCGAGCACCTGAGAACCGCCCACGCGACCGCCCACGCCGATCCCGAAGTGCTGCGGATCTCGGTCGATACGAAGGCCAAAGTGAAGGTGGCCCCGTTCTCGCGCGGCGGCTCGGCCCGCGGGGCGAAGGCGGTCCGCGCCGCCGATCACGACCTGCGACCCGACGCCCTCCTCGCCCCCGCCGGGATCCTGGAGGTCGATTGCGGGCAACTCAACATCATTTTCGGGACGTCGCGCGACACCAGCGACTTCGTCGCCGACGCCTTGGACCTGTGGTGGGCCGACCGGCGAGCCTCCTATCCGGACGTCCGCCGCTTGCTCATCGATCTCGACAACGGCCCCGAGGTCGGCAGTTCGCGGACGCAATTCATGAACCGGCTGGTCGCCTTTTCGGATCGCAATCGGCTGACTCTGGAGTTGGCGTACTACCCGCCGTACCACAGCAAGTACAACCGCATCGAGCGCTGCTGGGGGATCTTGGAGAAGCACTGGAACGGGACGTTGCTCTCGACCATCGCCACGGCCTTGGAGTGGGCCAAGACCATGACGTGGCGCGGGGTGCGGCCGACGGTCCATCTGTTGGACCGGGTGTACGAGACCGGGGTGACACTCACGCAAGCCGCGTTCCGTCCCGTGGCCGCAAGACTGGAGCGGTCGAAAACGCTTCCCAAGTGGAGCCTCGTGATTCACCCCGTCAGCGGGTAGGGTATTTCCCACGGGTTGCCT
>JANXTD010000872.1 GCA_025352585.1 Fimbriiglobus sp. | reverse complement strand
CTTGGAAGATGCGCTCTTTCAAAGCGCTGAACGCACTGGAGACTTGCTCCGGCGTCGCCACGGGGGTCTTGCCCTCGGCGACGACGTACGCCTTCTTGATCGTGTCCTTCAACTCGTTCAGCGCCGCGTAGCGGGCGAGTTTGCCGGTGGTGAGGTAGCGCTTGCGGAACTCCTCGCCGTAGGCGGCGTGCAGCGTCTCGATGAGCGGATCGACCGCGGGGGCCGGCGGCAACACCTTGGCACCCAGGCCGGCAGCGGTGCGGAACGCCTCGATGCCGTCGATGATGACGATGATCGCCTTGTGGGCGAAGCCGATCGCCTCGGCGACGATGTCCTCGGGCAGTTCGCGGGCGAAGCCCTCGATCATGCAGACCGCCTCGCGGGTCGCGGCGACGATCAGGTCGAGGTCACTCTCGTCCATTTGCGAGCCGGTCGGCAGGGCGATCAGTTGGCCGTTGACCCGGCCGACGCGCACGGCCCCGATCGGGTGCGTGAACGGCAGGTGCGAGATATGCAGCGCCGCCGACGCGCCGATGAGCGCGAGCACGTCGGGGTCGTTCTCCTTGTCGGCGGAGAAGACGTTGGCCTGGACTTGCACTTCGTTGATGTAGCCGACGGGGAACAGCGGGCGGATGGGGCGGTCCATGAGGCGCGAGGTCAGCGTCTCCTTGGTGCTCGACCGGGTCTCGCGCTTGATGAAGCCGCCGGGGAACTTGCCGGCGGCGTAGGTGCGCTCGCGGTAGTCGCAGGTCAGCGGGAAGAAGTCGCGGCCGGGGATCGGGTTCCCCTCCACAGCCGCTACGAGGACGGCGGTCTCGCCGTAAGTGACCAGGACGGCCCCGTGCGCCTGCTTGGCAAGCTTGCCGGTTTCCAGCACCAGGGTACTGGCCCCGACGTGGATTTCGTGGCGGGTGTACTTAACGACCGAAGGAGTGACAGACACAGACGACCCTTTCGCAGGTGGTGCGACAGGGTGCGACGTGGGACGGGAGGTGCGGAGTCGGGCCACCACCGGGCGGGGTCACACTGTGGTGACCCCATGAGGGGGTGGAGTGGCCCGCCGCGCATCTGAGAAGCGGCGAGCCGGCGTTACGTCACTGCGAGAACTCGGACTCGCTTACTTCCGCAGGCCGAGCCGTTGAATGACCGCCAGGTACCGTTCGCGTTCCGTCTCGCGGAGGTACTTGAGCAGGTCGGATCGCTGGCTGACAAGCTTGAGTAGGCCGCGGCGGCTGGAGAAGTCCTTCTTGTGCGAACGCATGTGCTCGGTCAGGTAGTTAATCCGATCCGTGAGCAAGGCGATTTGCACTTCGGGCGAGCCGGTATCGTTGTCGGCGCGCTTGAACGTCGTGATGATCTCGCCTTTGCGTTCCTTCGTCGTCGCCATCGTACCGATCCCTCTCCTCGACGACGCTGACCGTAGCACTGAGCCGCAGTGAGCGTCGAAGTCTTCCGCCGTTAGTCGCTGTGTGAGTTCGGTCCCGTAGTGTCGTCCGAAGCCGGTCCTCCAGACCGCCCGCTCCGGGGACTCCGCCAACCGTCGCCGTCGCACTCCTGTGGCACGGACGATCATGACACTTTACAGATTCCCCTAGTTTAACGCCCCGCCGGCACTTGGCAAGGGATAAACCCCCGCGCCGGGCGCGAGCCGGGCGGGGCGAATGACCCGACCCGCCGCCCGGCCGATCTCGGCGGCCGGCGTGGCGGTTGCTACCGTTTCGGGTGGGCAGGTGCCCGCATCCCGCCACGGAGGAGTTCCCATGACCGCCCGGACCCTGACCGCTTTGGTCCTCGCTTTTGCCCCGATTTGCGCCGCCGCGGCCGCCCCGCCGCCGGTCGAGACGCTGACCAACGCCAGCACGGTCCTCGACGAACTGGCCGCGATCCCACTGAAGGGCATCCCGCCGGCGTTGCTCAAGGACGCCCACGGGGTCGCCATCATCCCGCGCGTCATCAAGGCGGGGTTCGTCGTCGCCGGCCGCGGCGGGCACGGCGTCGTGCTCACGAAGGACGCCAACGGCGTCTGGGGCGAGCCGACGTTCCTCAACTTCGGCGGCGGCAGCGTCGGCTTCCAGGTCGGCGTCTCGGCCACCGACGTGGTGCTGGTGTTCCGCGACAAGAAGAGCCTCGACCGGCTGCTCGAAGGCAAGGCGAAGTTCAAACTCGGCGGCGACGCGGCCGTCGCCGCGGGGCCGGTCGGCCGGACGCTCGAAGGCGCGACCGACGGCAAGTTACAAGCCGCGATCTACTCGTACTCGCGCAGCAAGGGTCTGTTCGCCGGCGTGTCGGTCGAGGGGGCGATCCTGCACGCCGACGCTGGCGACACCGAGCGCGTCCGCACCCGGCCGACGGCCGAGGAGACGAAGCGGCTCGACGCGCTGCGCCTGCGGCTGACCGAGATGAGCAGCGACGCGGTCGTGGCCCCCGCGCCCCTGCCGCCGCGGTCGGTGCCGGTGGACCCGGTGCGGAGGCCGTAAGGCGACGGTTTTGTTAGCCGGACGCGCGAGCGACGGGAGCAAATCCCGGTGGGCGACGCGGTTCGGGGAAGACAA
>JANXTD010000862.1 GCA_025352585.1 Fimbriiglobus sp. | reverse complement strand
CGCCGTGGCCCTCGGCGGCGGCAGCCTGGGCGGCACCGGGATCGTCAAGACCCTGCCGACGCGGGGCAACGGCACCCTCGACCCCGGCGGGGTCGGCGTCGGCGGCGTCCTGACGACCGCCGCCGGGTCGGCCTTCGCCTTCGCCTCGGCCCCCGCCGGCGAGACCCTCCGCGTCGACCTCAGCGACCTGGCCCTCTCGGACCAACTCGTCGTCGGCGACAGCGCCAGCATCAACCTGGCGAGTACGAAACTCAGCGTCAACGTGCTGAACTCGACGTTCGGCAGCGTCTACCCGATCGTGACCAGCAGCACCGGCAACATTAGCGGCGTCTTCAACGGCCTGCCCGACAACTCCACGATCGTGGGGTCCGGCCGGCTGTTCCGCATCCGCTACACGCCGTTCGCCGTCACCCTGACCGACTTGCAGTCCGTCACACTCTCGCCGGCGACCCTGCCTCCGGGCGAGGCCGGGGTGGTCTACGGACAGGCGATCGCCCCGACCGGCGGGACCGCCCCGGTGACGCTCGCCGTCACGGGCGTGACCAACACGACCGGGCTGACGATCGGGGGCGACGGCACCGGGACGATCACCCTGAGCGGCACGCCCGCCAAGGCGGGGACCGTCACCTTCACGGTCACGCCGAGCGACGCGACCGGCCCGCAAGCCCCGACGCTGTACACCGTCGTGATCAACCCGCCGGTCGTGCTGGCCCCGGCGTCGCTCCCCGCCAGCGAGGTCGGGCTGGCCTACTCCCAGACGATCACCCCCAGCGGCGGGACGGGGCCGGTCACACTCGCGCTCTCGGGCGTGACCAACGCCACCGGGCTGACGATCGCGGGCGACGGCACCGCCGCGATCACCGTCTCGGGCACGCCGACCGTCGCCGGCACGGTCACCTTCACCGTGACGCCCAGCGACACCTTCGGGGCCGGCACGCCCGTCGTCTACACGATCGCCGTCAACCCGGTTCTCGCCCTCAGCCCCGCGGCGTTGCCGCCCGGCGAGGTGAACTTGGCTTACCTCCAGACGGTCGCCCCGGCCGGCGGGGCGGCCCCGATCAACCTCGTCGTGTCGGGCGTCACGAACCCGACGGGGCTGACGATCACGGGCAGTGGCACCGGCGTCGTGACCGTGTCCGGGACGCCGACGGTCGCGGGGTCCGTGACCTTCACCGTCACCGCGACCGACTCCCTCGGGGCGCGGGTCGCGACCGCCTACTCGTTCGTCGTCGGCCCGGCGGTCAACCTGACCCCGGCGGCGCTGCCGGCCGGCGAGGTCGGCATCGCCTACGGCCAGACGATCTCGTCCTCGGGCGGGACGGGGCCGGTCGCGCTGTCGATCTCCGGCCTCACGAACGCGACCGGGTTGACGATCTCGGGCATCGGCACCTCCGCGATCACGGTCTCGGGCACGCCGACCGCGGCCGGGCCCGTCGTCTTCACCGTGACGGCGACCGACAACTTCGGGGTCGGTCCGGGCACCGTCTACTCGTTCACGGTCCAGCCTCCGGTCGCCCTCAGCCCCGCGACCCTACCCGGCGGGCGCGTCGGGTCGGCGTACGGCCAGGCGGTCACGCCGGCCGGCGGGGCCACCCCGATCACACTCGCCGTGTCCGGTGTCACCAACGCGACCGGCCTGACGATCTCGGGCAGCGGCAGCGGCAGCGGCGCGATCACGCTGGCGGGCACGCCGACCGCGACCGGGGTCGTCAGCTTCACCGTGACGGCGTCGGACGCCCTCGGCGGCCAGGCCCAGACGACCTACTCGTTCGCCGTCAGCCCGGCCATCGTGGTCAGCCCCGCCGCCCTGCCGGTCGGGGAGGTCGGCCTCGCCTACGGCCAGTCGATCGGTTCGAGTGGCGGTTCGTCGGCGGTCACGCTGTCGGTGTCGGGCGTCAGCAACGCGACCGGACTGACCATCTCCGGCAACGGCAGCGGGACCGTCACGATCTCCGGGACGCCGACCGCCGCCGGCACCGTCACGTTCACCCTGACGCCGACTGACTCGGTGGGGTCGGCCCCGGCCGTGACGTACTCGTTCGCCGTGAGCGGGCCGGTCGCCTTGACGCCGGCGACGCTGCCGGGCGGCGAAGTCGGGCTGTCGTACGGCCAGTCGGTCACGTCCGTCGGCGGCGTGGCCCCGGTCACACTGACGGTCACGAGCGTCACGAACGCCACCGGCCTGACGATCGCGGGCAGCGGCACCGGGACGGTCAGCCTGCTCGGGACGCCGACCGCCGCCGGGACGGTGACGTTCACCGTGACCGCGTCCGACGCCCTCGGCGGCGTCGCCAGCGCCGTCTACACGTTCGTCGTTGCCCCGCCGGTCGTCTTGACCCCCGCGACGCTGCCGGTCGGGAAGATCGGCACCGCCTACAGCCAGTCGATCTCGTCGAGCGGGGGCGCGGCCCCGGTCACACTCACGGTGTCTCGCGTGACCAACACCGCCGGGCTGACGATCTCGGGCAGCGGCACCGGGGCGATCACCGTCACCGGCACGCCGACGGGCAGCGGCACGTTGTCCTTCACCGTGACCCCGACGAGCGCGGCGGGCACGGGCGTCGGGACCGTCTACCGCGTCGCGGTCCCCCCGCCGCCGGTCCTGCTCGTCGGCACGACGCAGTTCGCCGTCGGGTCGGACACCGACGGGCCTTCGGCGGTGACGGTCTACAAGGCCGACCCGTCGCTGTTCCGCAGCTTCGAGCCGTTCCCCGGCACCACCGGCGGCGTCCGCACCGCGGCGGGCGACTTCAACGGCGACGGCGTGGCGGACGTGGTGGCCGGCACCGGCCCCGGCGGCACGGCGCACGTCCGCGTCCTGGACGGCACCGACGGCCACGAGCTGTTCTCGATCGACCCGTTCGAGGCGAGCTTCACCGGCGGGGTGTTCGTCGCGGCCGGCGACCTCAACGGCGACGGCGTGCCGGACCTCGTGATCACGCCCGACCAGGGGGGCGGCCCCCGCGTGCGGGTCTTCGACGGCGCGACCTACAAGCAGGTGGCCGACTTCTTCGGCATCGACGACCCGGCCTTCCGCGGCGGGGCCCGCGCCAACGTCGGCGACGTGACCGGCGACGGCGTCGGCGACCTGATCGTCGCGGCCGGCTTCGGCGGCGGCCCGCGGGTCGCGGTCTTCGACGGCAAGTCGCTCGTCGCCGGCAAGTTCACCTCGAAGCCGTTCGGCGACTTCTTCGCCTTCGAGGACACCCTGCGCAACGGCGTCTTCGTCGCGGCGGGCGACCTCGACGGCGACGGCAAGGCCGAACTCGTCGTCGGGGCCGGCCCCGGCGGCGGCCCGCGGGTGAGTGCGTTCAGCGCGGCGGGGATGATCCGCGGCGAGGCGAACCGCGTCGTCGATTTCTTCGCCGACGACCCCACCAGCCGGGGCGGGGCGCGCGTGGCCGTGAAGAACCTCGACGGCGACAACCTCGGCGACCTCGTCGTGGGGGCCGGGGCCGGGGCCGGCAGCCGCGTCACGGGCTACGCCGGCAAGACGCTCGTCGGCAACCCGACCCCGGACGCGCTGCTGAGCTTCCTGTCGTCGTCCGGGTTCGACGGCGGCGTCTACGTCGGGTAAGTCCTTACGGGGCGTCGTCGCCCTGACACGTCCCGCGGACGCCCATCGTCGGGATGGCGTCCCGGACCACGGCGTAGCACTCGCACGACGCCCGCTCCAGGCCGGGGCGGTCCAGGATCTTCACGCAGCCGCGCTTGTAACTGATCAGCCCCGCCACGAGGAGCGACCGCGCGGCGACCGTCACCGACGCCCGCCGCACCCCGAGCATCATGGCCAGGAACTCCTGCGTCAGCGTGAACTCGTCGGCCCCCATGTGGTCGCCGGACATCAACAGCCAGCGGGCGCAGCGGGCCTCGACCGGGTGCAGGCTGTTGCACGCGACCAGCCGGGCGAACGTCGCCAGCACGCCGCGGGCGTAGCCGTGGACGACTTTCCTGAGGCAGTCACTGCGGGCGACCTCGGCCGCGAACTCGGCGGCGGGCAGGCGCAGGCACTCGCACGGCGCGATCTGGCAGTAGACGGCCTCGGTGCTGTGCGTCGCCCCCAAGAAGACCGACATGCCGAGCATCCCTTCCGAGCCGACCGCCGCCACCTCGGCGGTCGCGCCGTCGAGCATGACGACGACCGACGACATCAGGCCGGCGCGGGGGAAGTAAACGGAGTCGATCGGCCCGCCGGCCCGGTAGACGCTCATCTTGTGCTCGAACGTCACCGGCGTCATGCGGGCGACGAGTCGCGCGCAGTCGTCACGCGGCAGCGCGGCGAGGAGCCGGTTCTCCGGGAGTTTCATGCTTCCACTCGTGTCGCGGTCCGGCGAGGCGGTGTGACGCTTTCGGTGCCCGAGGCACCAGGTCGCGACCGTACCAACATACGCGCTGGCACGCCCGCACGACCGCCCACGTCCGCCTGCGGCGCGAGTTTCGGGAGGAATGTCGACGACGATCTCTTGGAGGTTTTGACGGGGGCGGAGTAAGATGTCTCGAATGCTCAGGCCCTCCGCGACCCTCCGCTCTGCCCTCTTGACGCTGACCGCCCTGTGGCTGGCCGTCGTAGGCAGCGGCGTGTCGATGACGCACAACCACGACGACGAACCCGGCGCCACGGCCCCGCACCGGCACCTCATCCTGTTCGGCGTCGAGTGCCCCGCCGAGACGCTCGAAGATTGCGACGGCCTCGGCGCGTGGTATGCCCAGGTCGAACCGTCCGTCGACCCCGACGCCGCGACCGACGCGATGTCCTTCGCCGCGCTTTGGTCATCGACTCCGGAACTTCCCGCTGCCCGCTCTCACGTCCCCACGGATTGGCCCGCCGCCCCGGTCGGCACCCCCCCGTCTCGTCGCGCCACCCGCTCGGCCGTCCTGCGCGCCTAACGCCCGCCCACTTCGCGTGACGACTCCGTTGTGTGGCCACTTCGTTCGAGGTGCGTGTGATGGCTGACGTGATTGCCCCTGCGCTGACCGCCGAGTCGCGCCGCCGCCGCTGGGTCGGGAGGTTACCGGGAATCGCCCTCGCCCTGGGCGTCGTCGTGGCGGCCGGGTTCTTCGTCGCCGCCCGCGACGGCGGTAAGGAGGCCGAGGAACCGGTGAAGCCCGCCGCGACGACGGGCGTCGTCGAGTTCCCGCCGGACAAGTGGGCGGCGTCGAAACTCGCCGTCGCCCCGGCGTTTTACGAGCCGTGGCGCGACCGCGTCTGGCGGCCGGGCCGCGTGGCGCGCGACGACGACCGCGTCGCGCACCTGTACCCGCCGGCCGAGGGCGTCGTCGCCGAGTCGCCGGCGCGGCTGGGGCAGGGCGTGCGGGCCGGCGACGTGCTGGCGGTGCTCGACTGCCGCGAACTCGCGCTGACCAAACTCGAGTGGCTCAAGGCGAAACTCGCCCTGGCCGCCGAGCGCGACCAGGCGGCCCGCGTGACGCTCACAATGGGCAACGCCAGGCGGCTGCTCGACCTCATCGAGGCGAAGAAGTCGGTGCCCGACATCGAGGCGGCGCTCAAGGACCAGCCGATCGGCGAGTACCGGCAACTGCTGCTCACGGCCTACGCCAAGGCGGGGCAGTTGCAGTCGCTTGCGGCCGCGCAAAAGGCCACCGGCGTCGGCGTCGCGGAGGTGAGCTTGCGGCGCACCGAGTCGGACGCCGAGGCGGCGTCGGCCGCCCTCACGACGGCCGTCGAGGACGTGCGCTTCCAGTCGCGGCAGCAGGTCCAGGCGGCCCAGGTCAAGTTGCGCGAGGCCGAGTTGGCCCACGACACCGCCAAAACGAAGTTGTTGCTCTACGGCGTCCCCGCGGCGGACTTGGCGACGCTCGACCCCGTCGCCGAGGGGGCCAAGGCGGGGTACCTCAAGTTGCGCGCCCCGTTCGCCGGTGTTATTGTCGAGAAACACGCGGTGCTCTCCGAGCGGGTCGGCCCGACGTTTATGATGTTCACCGTGGCCGACCCGTCGAAGGTCTGGGTGCAAGCCGACCTCTACGAGAGCGACTTACCGCTCGTGCGCGGATTGAAGGTCGGCAGCCCGCTCATCGTGCGCTCGACGCTCGCCGGGCTGGCGGAGACGCCGGTCACGGTCCTGAGCGCCGGCGAGGAGATCGCCAAGGCGACGCGGGCCCTCACGGTCACGGCGACCGCCGCCAACCCCGACGGCGGGCTGCGGCCGGGGATGTTCGTCGAGGTCGCCTTCGAGACGGGTGACACCGCGACGACACTGCAAGTCCTGAACACCGCGGTGTTCCGCGCCGAGGGCGAGGCGTTCGTCTTCGTCCAGTCCGGCGACGGCGAGTTCCGCAAGGCCGTCGTGACCCTCGGACGCGCCGCCGGCGACCGCGTCGAGGTCGTCAAGGGGCTGGCCGCGGGGGACGCCGTGGCGATGAGCGGCGGGTTCGTGCTGAAGTCCGAGTTGTTCAAAGACCAGATGGTTTCGGAGTGACACCGTGCTCGGACGCCTGATCGACTTCGCGCTCGCCAACCGCTTCCTCGTCGGCTTCGCCGCGGTGCTGCTCGTGGC
>JANXTD010000848.1 GCA_025352585.1 Fimbriiglobus sp. | reverse complement strand
GCGCACGCCCGCGCCGCCGGAGGGCGCAGTGCCTTTCCCCGCGCCCTCTCGTGCCCTCCGCGGTGAAAAAGTTTTGGCCCCGCCGGGCTGTAGATTCGCGCGGGGGGCCGTGGTAGGATGGCCGCACTGCGTCGGGCGCTCTCCCGACGCCACCGGGGGGGGCCGCACCATGATTCGCGTCAAGACCATCCTTTACCCGACCGACTTCTCGTCGTACTCGAACTCCGCCTACTTCCACGCCCTCGGGTTGGCCGAGGCGTACAACGCCGCGCTGACGATCCTCTACGTCTACACGCCCGGCGAAGTCCCGCCCAACGCGGCCGACGCCGACCGGCAGCACTGGAAGAGCCAGCTCGAGCAGATCCGCCCGGCGAACAAGAAGATCCCGGTGAAGCACGTCTTCCTGGAGGGCGACCCGGCCGGCGAGATCGTCCGCTACGCCGGCGACCTCGGGGTCGATGTCGTCGTCCTGGGGACGCACGGCCGCACCGGGGTCGATCGCCTGGTGATGGGCAGCGTCGCCGAGCGCGTGATGCGCGACTCGCCGTGCAGCGTGCTGGTGGTGAAGTTGCCCGGCCGCCACCGCGCCGCCGAGCGCCCGCCGACCGAGCCGGTCGTCGTCGGGGCGTGAACCGGAGGCCTTACTGGCCAGGGTATCCACATCTGAGGGACATCGTCGTGAAGCGTTGGATGGTTCTCGCGGCGGTCGCCACCGGCCTCGTCGGGTGTGGGTCCGCGAGGAGGGCCGCGCCGACCGCGGCGTCGGGCGTGGTGCTCAAGAGTGCGCCCACGGAGTGGACGAAATTCGACGCGCCCGGTGGCGCGTTCACCGTCTACTTCCCGCCGGGCGCGACGCTCCTCAAGCCCGTCCCCGTCCAGCAGGTTCACAGCTGGGAGCCGGACGTTCAGAGGTGGAACTACATGCTCAACGACCGAATCTACAACGCAAGCGTCACCCAATACCGGCCCGCGGATGCGGGCGCTGCGGAGCCGGATGTCGTCGCGAAACTCCACGGCTTCGCCGAGTACGAGGCCGTGACGACCCTGAGCGGGTGGAAGGCCAGGAAGTGCCGGACCAGGGGTGCTATCAGTCACACCAGGCCCGCCCTCGCGACTGTCGGCGTGTGGGCGGGTTTGGGGGGCGGTCGGACTGTGGGCTTCAGCGTCTTCAGCAGCGAATCGGACGTGTCGTTCGACGAGCCGCTCGTCCAGCTATTCTTCGCCAGGATCGTCGTCCCGCCGAAGAGTCCCGCCCTGGGCCGCTGACTACGACGCCAGACTCTCGTCGCAGGCGCGTGCGCGCCGCCCGCACCCGGAGTTGGCCTCGCCTACACCGCGCCGGCCAGCGATTGCTTGAAGTGCAGCAGCCGGTACAACTCGCTGCCCTGCATCAGGTCGGCGTGCTTGCCGCTCGCCGCGAGCTTGCCGTCCTGCACCACGAACACCTGGTCCGCGCCCATGACCGTGGACGCGCGGCGGGCCAGGAACAGGATCGTGCGGCCGGGGCGGACGCGGGCCAGCGTGTCATCAATTAAGACCAGGCTGTCGGCGTCGAGCGCTTCCGCCGGCTCCTCGATGACCAGCACCGACGGGTCGCGCAGGATCGCCCGCGCCAGCGCGACGCGGAAGCGCTCGCCGGCCGTCAGCGCGTGGCCGGGGCCGCCGACGGGGGTCTCGTAGCCGTTGGGCAAGCGCTGGATGAACTGGTGCGCGTGGGCCAGCTTCGCCGCCTCGATGATGCGCGGCAGCGTGAACCCGGCGTCGCCGCAGCCGATGTTGTTCGCCACCGTGTCCGTGAACGTCAGCGACCGCTCCAGCACCAACGCGACTTGGGTGCGGATCGACTCGGGCGTCACCCAGCGCGTGTTCTTGCCGTCGATGCGGACCTCGCCGCCGGTCGGGTCGGCGAAGCGCGTCAGCAGGTGCGCGACCGCCAGCGCCACGGCCGGGTCGCCGGCCACCAGCGCCGCCGTGCTGCCGGCGGGAATCGCCATGCTGACCTTCTCGAGGACCATGCGGCCGGTGCCCGGCTCCCGCAGACTGACTTCGTGCAGTTCGAGCTTCTTGGCCAGCGGCTGCAAGAACTCGGCATCGACGGCCTGGGCCACGTCGGCGCGGCGGTCGAGGAACGCGAAGAGGTCGGCCGCGGCGTGCCCGCCGACGCGCACCCGCGCCCGCGCCGCCGTCCACCGCGTCACAGCGTAGACCAGCACGGTCAGCGTGCCGAGTTTCAGCGCCATGCCGGCCAGCGTCAACTCGCCGGCCAGGGCGACGCGGCCGGCGAAGTAGGCGACCAGCACGGCGGCCAGCGTGATGACGGTCACGAGTGTGGGCCGGGCGAAGGTCTCGCCGCGTTGCCGGCGGGCGACGGAGCGGCCCAGGTCGGCCAACTGCCGCTCGAAGCGCGTCTGGCTGAAGCGCTCCATGAGGTACGCCTTCGACAGCGTCATCGTGGCGAACGACTCGCGCATCACCGCTAGCCGCGACTCGGCGCGACGCTCGGCCAGGCGCACGTCACGCCGGAAGAACGCCGCCGCCTGCCCGGCGACGAGCCAGACCGTCGCCGCGGCGCACACCAGCGCCACCGACAGCCAGACGTGGCCCAGCAGCATGAGCACCAGCAGTGCCCCGACGAGGACCGGCCCTCGCACGGCCCCGGCGAGCGACGCCGTGAGGCCGTCGAGGACGCGGTCGGTCTTCTCGGCGACCAGCTCGCCGACGTGGGCCTGCTCGTCGGGCCGCAGGGCGACGGCGGTCAAGCGTTGGGCGTGGGTGTAAATCGCCCGCCGCAGGCGGGTGCCGGCGGCCAGGACCGCGGCGGTCGAACACGAGGCGTGCAGGTTCAAAAAGAGGCCGCGCAGGGCGACCAGCGCGAGTGCCAGCACGAGCAGCCCGGTGAGGTAGGCGGCGTTGGCGGAGTCGGGGCCGGACGGCCGCCACGCCCACGGGTTCCACGACGCGAACCAGCCCAGCACCCGCCCGCCGACGTTGCCACGCTGCCGGGCGACGGTCGCGAGCACCCCGAGTTCGTCGGGCGCGCCCAGCTCGGCGGGGCAGTACGCCTCGGCGGCGGCGGGGCCGACGAGCCGCGTCAAGTCGTCCTGCACGGCCAGCGTGTGCCGCAGCGACCAGTCGGTAATCGGCGACTTGTCCGAGAGCGGAGCGGCCTTCAGCGCTGTCAGCTTCTCGACGACGCCGGGCCGCGTGCCGGTCGTCGCCCACTCCTCGCGGAACGCCGCCTGCCGCGCCGCCGGCAGGTCCTCGTAGCGCTCGACGCGGCCGCGGGTGTCGAGCAGATCGACGCCGAGGTAGCCCAGCGGCAGCAGCGCCACCACGCACAGCGACGCGGCGAGCGACGACAGCAGGGCCAGCGCCACCGCGAGCGGTCGCTGATTCAGGTAGGCCCGCGCCGCGCGGAACGGGGCGGTACGGGGCGGGGCGCTCACGGGCGGAGTCTCCGGGCGAGGGGTTGCCCTTCACACTAGCCGGAGTTCGCCCGACAAGCCCGCGGCAAACCCCGCCGGCCGGCCATTTCGACCCCGACCGTGCGGCGCGGCCGGAACAACTACGCCAGGTCGCGGTCCTCGAACAGCAACAACCCCACGATCAGGGCGATCAGCGTGTAGATGACCGCGTAGCCGCTGACCACGAGCACGTAGACGGCGAAGTCGCCCAGGGCCAGCGGGGCCTCGCGGATAATCGCCGGGCCGACGCTAAAAAAATCGAGCGCCGGCAGCAGCGTGTCGAACACGTTGCCGAAGAAGCGCACCAGCCCCACCGCCGAGTTGTCCTTCTGCGCCGGGGCTTGCGTCACCCGCACGATCACCGGCGCGAGGTGGCCAAGGAAGTAAATCACGAGGCAGACCACCAGGTTGATGATGAACGGCAGCCGCGTGGCGAGTGCCGTCGTGACGGCGACGAGGATCATGACCTGCCCGAAGCCCAGCCCGACGCCCAGGGTCGTGGCGAGCGTCTCGCCGAACCACAGCCCGGTGCCCTCGACGATCTGCTGGGCCGGGCCGACCGGCACCAGCCGCGCGAAGAACGGCTTGACGAGCAGCTTCGCCTCCTCGGCCATCGGGTCGATGCTGGTGTCCTTGTTGATGGGGTCGAACTCGGGGTTGGCCAAGAAGGCCCAGTTCAGGTTGACCG
>JANXTD010000833.1 GCA_025352585.1 Fimbriiglobus sp. | reverse complement strand
GCACGGGGCTACCCCTGCCGCTGGGCGGCAACGTCGTCCGTAAGGACCTCGGCACCGAGACGATGGGCCGCGTCAGCACGCTCATCAAGCAGAGCATTCAGTACTCGCTCGACCACCGCGCCGACGCCTTGCAGTACGCCTTGCAGTACGCGCGGGACATGGACGTGACCTTGGCGGACAAATTCGGCGGCATGTACGTCAACGACTGGACGCTCGACTACGGCGAGCGCGGCCGGGCGGCGGTGAAGGCCCTGCTCGACGCCGGCCACGCCGCCGGCATCATCCCGACGCCGACCGCGGCCGAGTTCGTGGCGTGAGGGATCACGGGGTCGGCCACAACTCTTCGGGGGTGACGCCGAGGGCCGTGGCGATCCTCTCGACGGTCTTGCGTTGCGGGCGGCAAGCGCGGTTGAGCATCATCGAGATGGCCGGCTGCCCGACGCCGACCTTGGCCGCGAGTTCCGCCTGCGTCACGCCTTGCGCCGTCAGTAGCGATTGCAGGCGCTCGGCAAACGTCGCTTCTTCGCGCTCCATCTCGGCCGCGATAGCCGCCACCTCCGGGTCGGTCAGGGCTTCCAACCTCTCGACCTCCTCGGAATCGAAGCCCGGCAAGCCGCGTGCGTCGGCAGTCGGGAACAGAATATCAGCGATCAGGCCAGTGGTGGCGAGTGTTTGATACTGGTCAAGTTCGCCACTGTTGAGCTGCTCGAACAGCTCGTAAGCCGCGTCCCGCAACTCAGGGTCGCACTCCTTGAGTGCAAGAACATAGGTCGCGGCGAGTGAGGTGGCGTGGACTTCAAGGTTAGTAACGAGAGTTGCGGCCATGATGTAGCCCTAGTTAGTTATTGTTGTGGATATCAATCGCTGGAATACGCGCGACGCACGATCAATAGTCTCGAATTCCTGAATCGAGTAATGTCGTTCTTGGCCCAATCGTCACGCTTCTTGGGCATCACCTCAAGGACCCAGACGGTGCGGCAAGGGCGACTTTCCTTCGGCCGAAGAACCCAGGTGTTCGGCGGGTCGAAAAAGATGACGCGGATGTTCGACTGGCCCCCAATCGTGCCAGGTAGCCGAAGTTCGTAGATGCCACTCCCCGCCAAGGCGCGAATGCTTTCGTAACTCAAATCGATCAGGAGTCCAGTCGGGTGCGTGTGGCGCTCATCCCAAAACCGTAACTTGAGGGACTGCCTCCGAATCTCGAAGCGATCCCCCGTCCCCGGCCAATAGGTCCGTGCGACCTGCAACCCATTCCGCGTGTACCGAACGAAATTCGACCCAGTAATCGCCATCGACTCACCTCGTTCAATCAGGTTATCGACCCGCGATGTGTGATATTATCACCGAATCCGGTGGGATGTCAACCGCTTTTGTGATTTCGGCTCGAACCGCTTGACAACGCTACCCCAAGCGCGCGGCGTTGCCGGAGTCGAGACAAATTTGCGGTTCCGCGAATTTGTCCTAACCTTCATTTGGAAAGGTCATTTCTGATGTCGGCCGGCGAACGACTCCCTACGGACGCCGGCTCAAAACTCCGAGGCCCGCGATGAGCACCGCCACCACTCCCGGCTCCGCGACGGAACTGCTCACGCTGTACCGCAAGAGCGGGCTGTACGACGAGGCCCCGTTCCGCCGCCACTACGCCCACGACGACGAACTGCCCGCCGACCCGCGCGAGTGCGCCGCGGCGCTCGTCAAGGCCGGGCTGCTCACGAACTTCCAGGCCAAGCAACTGCTCAGCGGCCGGCACCGCGGCTTCACGCTGGGCACCTACCGCATCCTCGAGCCGATCGGCCAGGGCGGCATGGGGGTCGTGTTCCTCGGCGAGCACATGAGCCTCAAGCGGCGCGTCGCAATCAAGGTGCTGCCGGTCGAGAAGGCCAAGGACAAGCTCTCACTCGAGCGCTTCTACCGCGAGGCCCGCGCCGCCGCGGCGCTGTCGCACCCGAACATCGTCGGGCTGTACGACGTGAGCCAGGGCGGCGGGGTCCACTTCCTGGCGATGGAGTACGTCGAGGGGACCGACCTGCAAGCCCTCATGGCTAAGACCGGCCCGCTGCACCACGCCCAGGCCGCCTCCTACGTCGCGCAGGCCGCCGCCGGGCTGTCGCACGCCCACTCGAAAGGCATCGTCCACCGCGACATCAAGCCGGGCAACCTGATCCTGGCCAAGGACGGCACCATCAAGCTGCTCGACCTCGGGCTGGCGCGGTCGCTCTCTAACGAGGCCGACGCCCTGACGGGACTCCTGGGCGACGGCGAGGTCGCCGGCACGGCCGACTACATCGCCCCGGAGCAGGCGCTGGGCCAGGCGTCCGACGAGCGCGGCGACATCTACAGCCTCGGGGCGACGCTGTACGCGCTGGTGGCCGGGCACCCGCCGTTCGCCGGCTCGACGACGCAGAAGCTGATGCAGCACCAGTTGAAGGACCCGCCGAGCCTCACGAAGAAGCTGGCCGGGCGGGTGCCGCCGGCGCTGGCCGAGGTGGTCACGAAAATGATGGCGAAGCGGCCGGCCGACCGCTTCCAGACGCCGGAAGACGTGATCGACGCCCTGGGGCCGTGGCTGCCGGCCCCGACGACGGGCAACGTCGTCGGCGAGCAGCAGACGCCGACGCACACCA
>JANXTD010000829.1 GCA_025352585.1 Fimbriiglobus sp. | reverse complement strand
CCAAAGTCCTCGTGACCCAGGAAGACATCCAGACCCTGACGCGGGAAGCCCCCTACCTGGCGATCCCCGCCATGATGGCCTTGGCTGTGGTGCTGTGCCTGTGCAGTGAGGCCGACGCCTTCGTCGCCGCGAGTTTTACCGAGATGAGCCTGTCGTCGAAGATGGCGTTCCTGGTGCTGGGGCCGATGCTCGATCTCAAGCTGCTGTTGATGTACACCCGCGTCTTCCGCTGGAAACTGATCTTCACGATCGTGACCTGTACCATCTCGCTCACGCTGGTGACCTCGATCATTCTGCACCAAGTCTACGACCCCCTGCCGCTGACGGCCGGCGGCGGGCCGATCGGCTCCTCGACGCCGCGTAGCCCCACCCCGTAACGTTTGCCCGATTCCTCACCCCCCCGGAGTCTGAGTCATGGACCACCTCGGCGACGACCACGGCGGCCACAGCCACGACGGCCCGGACGGCCACTCACACAGTCACGGCCTGAGCGACTACTACCTCGAACAACTGCTCACCGTCTTCGTGTGCGGGGCGATGGGCCTGACCGCGGTGTTGATGTACGTCTTCGGCCGGCTCGACGTGATCCTGATTAGCGAGCTGCGGCCGTGGGTGCTCGCCGGCGGCGTGGCCCTGCTGGTCGTGACCGCGATCCGGGCGCTGTCGCTGTGGCGCTCCGTCGGGGCGGGCGACGCCGACCACGGCGCGGCGGGTCACGTCCACGGGCCGGACTGCGACCACGACCACGGACCCGAGGACCACGCCCACATGCCCGGCGGCATCTACCTCAAGACGATCCCGCTCATGGTGCCGCTGTTACTGTTCGTCATGGGCCTGCCGAGCAACGCCGGCTTCAGCCAGGAGAACATTGACAAACGCCTCGGCAAGGCCGTCAGCATCGGCGAGATTCAGGACGTGGCCGCCAAGTCCGGCGACGTGCTGGTCCTCGAATTCTCCGACCTGAACATGTCGGCCTACGACCCCGGCAAGCGGGAGGCGTTCGAGGGCCGCAAGGTCCGCGTCGAGGGGCAGTTGAAGAAGGTTTCGGAGCGCGACTACGAGTTGTTCCGGCTGAAGATGACCTGCTGCGCCGCCGACATGATCCCGCTGAAGGCCCGCATCAAGAGCGACATCGTGATCCCGCAGTCGCAGTTCCCCGACCACCAGTGGGTGAGCGTCGAGGGGCAGTTGCAGTTCGTCGAGATTCCCGAGAAGAAGATGTTCCTGCCGGTCATCCGCATCGGCGGCAAGGGCGGCCTGGGCTTGCAGAAGATTTCGCCCAAGTCATGAATCTAGGCGAGCCGCCTGCGTGAGCGGGCGGGTTCTCGGCGCTCGCCTTTCGACCAAAAACATTAGCCGCGGAGAAATCCAAATTCAAGTTTTGGATTTCTCCGCGACTCTGCGTCTCCACGGCAAAATCGTTTCTGTTACGCCAGGTAGCGGACACGCAAGTCTTTGAGGCAGTTGCGCAGGCTTTCGGACTGGATCACCCCAGGGCGGTTGCCCTCGGCGTCGGCGATGTTGAAGCGCACGGCCCGCACTTGGGGGAGCGACACCGCCAGCGCCACGGCCGTCTCGAGTCGCTCGTCCGGGCCGCAGCCGTCGGGGCCAGCCGGGAAGCCGCCGAACGTCACCTCCAGCGGCAGCGACAGCAGGCCGAAGAGTTCGACGAGGCGGTACAGGGCGATGGCGTCGCGCGGCAGCGAGCCGCGCGTCGGCCAGCCGGTCAGCACCTCGAGTTCGACCGCCGCGAACTGGAAGCCCGCCCGCACGAGGTTGTCGGCGAACACTAGCGGGGTGTACGTGTTGTCCTCGTCGGTGAGGTAGTCGCCCCACGGCTGGGCGAGGCCCAGCACCCACGAGCACTCGGCGTCGACGTTGCGGGCCGCCTCCATCAGCCGGGTGGCCAGGCGCAGGCGGTCGTCCTCGCCGAGTCCGTGGGCGTCGCGGTGGTTGAAACCCGAGCAGACCTGCCAACTCCGGACGCGGTCCTGGTAGCGGCGCAACGTCGCCTCGGTGAAGCCGGTCAGGGCGTCGGCGAGGCGGGCGTAGTCCCCCGCGGCGTCCTCGGCGACCCAGGCGGGGAAGCGGCCGTCGGCCAGATCGACGACGGGGCCGACGCTCACGTCGAGGCCGGTCGTGAAGGCCCAGGCGACGAGTTCGTCGAACGCCGCCCACTGGTACTCGCCCCGCCGGGGCTCGAGGCTCGACCAGTCGGGCGTCAGCCTCACCGAGGTGAACGCCGAGACGAACGCGGCCCGCGCCTCGGGCGGCGGCAACTGCGACAGGTTGCAGTCCAGGCGCGTCTCGATGGGGCCGTTCTCGCCGACGCGCGTCTGCAAGAGTTGCTCCGCGAAGTTGGCGCTGAGCCGCTCGCCCGCCGCGCCGGCTCGGCGCATCGCGTCGAGGGCGACGGCGCGGGAGTCGGGCAGGTCGGGGGCGAGCACCGCTTCCCCGAAGCGGCGCGTCAGGGCGCGGAGTTCCTGGCGGTCCTCCGGCTCGACGGCGAGTCCGATGGCGTCCCAGTCCGCCGTCTGGCAGCGGACCTGGTTAACCTTGCCGCGGGCCAACTCGATGAGCAGGTGGTACGGCTCGGCCCGCTCGCGCAAGGTCGTCGAGAGGCAGGCCTCGAGGCGTCCCGCGGCCGTCGGCCAGGGGATGAGGATGTAGCCGCTCTCGTGGGCGTCTTTGGTCAGCGTCAGGAGGTCGTTCGTCAGCGCGCGGCGGGTCGGGGCGGGGGCCATGTCGTAGCCCCCGGCGAGAGACGCGGCGTGCAGGCAGGCCGCGATCTCGGCGGGCGGCGACGGCGGGACGATGAAGGAGACGCTACCCATGACCGTCCGAACGCAGAGTGGAAGTCGTGTCGGGGAAGCCGACCGGTCGGCGCATCGCCCGCCCGGATTTCGGTTCAATATACAGAGCCGCGGGCGAACCGGTCAACGCCCGTTCAGGAAAGTCCGTCGTCGGAGCGCGCCGTGATGGTCAGGCCGTAGCGGTCGGCCAGCGCGATCGTCTCGGCCTCGTCGAGGAAAATCGTCCGCGCCGCCTCGATCGCCAGCACCTTGGCCCCGGCCCGCTGCATCACCTCGACGGTTTCGCTGCCGACGGTCGGCACGTCGAAGCGGCGGTCCTGCTGCGGCTTGGCGACCTTGACCACGACGAACCCGCCGCGCCGGCAGAGCTGCCCGGCGCGCAG
Source organism: Fimbriiglobus sp. (assembly GCA_025352585.1). Taxonomy (GTDB): domain Bacteria; phylum Planctomycetota; class Planctomycetia; order Gemmatales; family Gemmataceae; genus Fimbriiglobus. Next base: position 9,525 of record JANXTD010000829.1, on the reverse strand, counting down.
GATCGCCTGGTCGGTGCCCTCGATCGCCTCGATGGCCAGGACGGTCCGCTCGCGGACCATGACACTTTGGCCCACGTCGAAGCGGCCCATCTCCTTGGCCAGCCCCCAGCCGAAGGCGATGTCGGCCTCCTCCTGGGCCGTCGGGGGCCGCTTCGTCAAGACGCCTGGTCGCACGAGTAACTCCGGGCAAAGGTCCAGGGCCGAGACGCAGAAAAGTCCCTCCCCCTCGAACTCGCGGATGACGCACAGCAGCAGCGAGTCGTCGCGGTGGTCGGAGCGGCTGCGGACGTACCAGACCCGCAAGGCCCGCCAGTCGGGGATGACGCGGAACAGTCGCCAGGGCCGAAAGTAGTGCTGCTTGTAGACCTTGCCCGCCATCGTCCATCGACTCACGCCGCCGCGCTGGAAGGTGCGGATGATGAACCCCAGCGACATCCGCCGCATGGTCCGGTACTCGCTGCACAGCGCCGCGAGGGCGGGGTCGGCCAGCCCGGCCAGGCCGACGCAGACCACGGGGATGCCGGCCTCGCGCGCCCGCTTGGCGACGGCGAGCGGGAAGCGGCCCGCCCCGGCGATCAGCCCGATCGGCTCGCGTGGCGTCATTGGGGCGCGTCTTTCAGGCCCAGCGCGTCCTTGAGCATCTCGACATCCTTGCGCAGTTGCGGCAGCTTGGTGAGGTGCATGTAAATCCTCATCATGTCGCGGTCCGGCAGCGCCGGCGTCCCCATGACGCGGCCGTCGGCCTTGATGTCCTTGTGGACGCCGGACTTCGCCAGGATCACCACGCGGTCGCCCATCACCGTGTGGTCGGCGACGCCGACTTGCCCGGCCATGACGACGTTGTCGCCGGTGACGCACGACCCGCCCACGCCGACCTGGCTCACCAGCAGGTTGTGCCGGCCGATGACGCAGTTGTGCCCGACTTGCACCTGGTTGTCGAGCTTGGTCCCCTCGCCGATGAGTGTCGGCGAAAACGTACCCCGATCGACGGTCGAACTCGCGCCGATCTCCACGTCGTCCCCGATCTCGACGTGACTGAGTTGCGGCACCTTGACGTGCCGGCCGTTGACCGTGCGGTAGCCGAAGCCGTCGGCCCCGATGACGCTGTTGGCGTGGATGACGACGCGGTCGCCCAACACGGTATCGTCGTAGAGCACGACGTGCGGGTGTAGCACGACTTCGACGCCGAGGCGGCAGTTCAGCCCGACGACGGCCCCGGCGTGCAGCACACTCCCGCGACCGACGGTGGCCCCGTCGCCGACGACCGCGAACGGGCCGACCGTCACGTCGTCCGCGAGGGTCGCCCCAGGGTGGACGCTCGCGGCCGGATCGACGCCGCGAGACCGGGGCTTTGGCGGCCCGCGGAAGCGGAGGAAGACTTGCGCGAAGGCCAGCAGCGGGTCCGCCACGCGAACCGTCGGGCGGCCGGCGTCGGGGAAGTCGAGGGGCACGAAAGCCGCGGCGGCGGGGCTGCCCTTCCAGGCCGCCAGGTTGCGCTCGCCGTCGACGAAGGTCAGGTCGCCCGGCCGGGCCTCGTTGAGGGTCCGCGCGGCGTGCAGGGCCGTCGCGCCGTCGCCGACGACCTCCCCGCCGGTCCACTCGGCCACCTCCCGAACAGTCACAGCCACGCGGTGAACCTCGACGCCTCGCTGACGGCCACGCCCCGAACCGACAGGGTAGCCCGCGCGACGCCCCCTCGACAAGCCCAATCAGCGCGGCGGTCGCGGGATCCCGCCCGCGCCCTGCCCCGCGAGTGAGTCCGCGACGGCGACTTGCGCCGCCGTCAGCCCGGCGTCGGCGGTCCCCCAGACGACGCAAGCGAGGTCGGTGCCGACACGCCGCACGGTCACCATTCCGGCGGCGAACCCCAGACGCAACTCGCGCCACTCCGGCGGCGGCACCTCGCCTGGGAACGCCGGCAAGTCGTCGATCATGCGCAGAGACGGTGAAAGGCCGCGCCCTGCCAGGTCGGCAACGAGGCGCGGCCAGTCGAGGGTGAGGGCCGCCGCGAACTCGACCCGACGTTCGATCCCCACGGCGACTCCTCAAAAGTGAACGACTTACTTGGCGGTCCCGGCCTTCGTCTTGAGGATGTCCTCCAGGCGGGTCTTCTGCTCGGGTGACAGGATTTTACCGCGCTCCTCGACCATCTTGCCCTTCATTTCCTTGATCTGCGACTCGAGCTTGTCGCTCTCTTCGTTGTACTTGCCCTGAACCTTGTAAACGCTCTGCTTCTGCGACTCGCTCAGCCCGAGTTGGCCCCAGTACGTCGGCAACTGCCCCCGCCCCTTCGACGTGGCGTCCTTGCCCTTCGCCGGCATTTTGGCGTCGTCCTTCTTCGCGTCGTCCTTCTTCACGTCCTCTTTCTTGTCGTCCTTCTTGGCCGCCTTTTCCTGGCCGGTGACGCCGGTCACGGACAGCATCAGGCCCAGGCCGAGGAACAACGACATCGCGCGGAACCACTTCATATCGGCACCTTGATAGACACGGGTTGAACGCTCGATTGCGGGAACGCCCCTCCGAGCCTCTGCCTAGCTGAACGGTTGTCACGACCAGACGCAAGGACAATCCTGCCAATACGAAACTTATTTCTCGATCGACCTCCGAACCTGAACGGTGCCGCGTGCCGCCGTAACATCACCGCATGGCGTTCGCGGTCCACATCTCCGACGGCGTGCTCCTGCCGTCGTGGCAACTCCTCGGGGCGCTGCTGGCCGCGGGGCTACTGGCCTACGGGGCGCGGCGGGTCGGCGAGGACGAGGTGCCGCGGCTCGGCGTCCTGACGGCGGCCTTCTTCGTCGCGTCGCAACTGCACGTCCCCGTCGGCGGCGTCGGCTCCGCGCACCTGCTGCTTAACGGCCTGATGGCGGTCGTCTTGGGCCGGCGCGCCGGGGTCGCCATCGGCGTCGGCCTGGCGATGCAGATGCTGCTCTTCGGCCACGGCGGCTGGAACACCCTCGGCGTCAACTTCGTCGTCTACACGCTGCCGACGCTGGGCGTGCGGCCCCTGCTCCGCGCCGCGGTCGGCTCCGCGACCTTGCGGCGGCCGGCGGTGCGATTCGCGGTTTCGTTCCTCGCGGCGGCGGTGCTACTCTCGACGCTGGCGGTCGCCTGTCAGTGGGCCTGGTGCCGCTTCGGCTCGCGCGAATGCCTGCCGCCGTTCGGCAAAGCCTGGTGGCTGGCGTGGCCGAGTGTCATCGTCGGGATCGTAGTCGCGTCCGCGCTGTTGGCGTGGCTGGAACGCCGTCTGGAGCGCGACCCGGTTTACCCGCTCGGCCTGTGGCTCGGCGGCGGCGTGGCCTACCTCACGGTGGCCCTCAACGTGGCGGTGCTGGCGTTCGGCGGCCGCGAGGGGCTGCGCGACGTGGCCGGGGTCGTCTTCCTGGCGAACCTGCCGGTGGTCGTACTCGAAGCCGTAGCGATGGGCTTCGTCCTGGCCTACCTGCACCGGGCGAAACCCGAGTGGCTCACGCCGGGGCGTTGATCCGCTTCGGGAAGATCTCGTCGAACGGGACTTCCCAATTTGCAATGCCGACACCCACGGTCACCGTCTGCTTCACGGCGTTGACGCGCTGCACCTTGCCCGGCGCGTCGAAGCGCTTGACGTGAACCTGGTCGCCCGGTTGCAACCGCGTCCGCATCTCTTGAAGCGCCACCGCGTCGGCGGCTTCCTTGGTAATCGCCTGCGACAGCCGCTCGTACTCGGCTCTCGATTTTTCGGCCTCGTGCTGGGCGGAGAGCGCCGCGTCGCGGGCCTTCTCGGCCTCCTCCCGCAGTTCCTGGAGCCGCGTCAACTCGGAGGTCTTACCCTTGCGACGTTTCAAGTACCGGCGCGCACGCCTCAAGAGTTCTTTGGGGAGTTTCAGGCGCTTGGCGATTTGCAGGGCGTTGCTCATGCCGAACTGGCCGATTTGCAGGCGGTACGTCGGCCGCAGGGTCTCGATGTCGAACTCGACCGCGCCGTTCTCGGCGCTGTCGTTGTTGAAGGCGTAAGTCTTGAGGTCGCCGAGGTGCGTCGTGACGATGCCGCGGCAGCCGGTCAGGACGACTTCGTCGAGGATCGCCCGGCCGAGCGCCGCGCCCTCGGTCGGGTCAGTACCCGCCCCGAGTTCGTCGAGCAGAACGAGGCTCTTGTTGGTCGCCTGCGAGAAGATCGCCGCGATGCGCGAGATGTGCGAGCTGAACGTGCTCAGCGACTGTTCAAGGCTTTGCTCGTCGCCGATGTCGGCGAAGATCTTGTCGAAGACCGGGACCAAGCTGCCCTCCCCCGCCGGGATCGGCATGCCGCACAGGGCCATCAGGCTCAGCAGGCCCGTCGTCTTCAGCGTGACCGTTTTGCCGCCGGTGTTCGGCCCGGTGATGATGAGCAGGTTGAAGCCCAGCCCGAGCCGCAAGTCGATCGGCACGACCTTGCGACGGCTCTCCGGCGGGTCCGCTTTGAACAGATTGAGTAGCAGCGGGTGGCGGGCGTCGCGCAGCCAAAGCCGGCCGTCGGTGTTGATGTCCGGGGCCGTCATGTCGAACTCGCGGCCGAACCGGGCCTTGGCCGTCAGCAGGTCGAGCTTGGCGATCACGTCGAGCGCGTTGATGAGCGGCCGCGCCACCCGGCCGACCTCGGCGCTGAGCCGCCGCAAGACGCGCTTGACCTCGCGGTCCTCCTCGGCCTTCAGTGTCACCCGCTCGACGCTCAAGTTCGCGACGCTCGCCGGCTCGATGAACACCGTCTCGCCGGTGGGGCTGACGCGGTGGACGACGCCGGTGATCTTGTGCCGGTGGTTCACCGACACCGGCAGGACGTAGTGGTCGCCGTTGACGGTCGCGTTGGGGTAGCTGAGAATTTTGCGCAACTCCGGGTCGCGTAACAGCCGCTTGACCTCGGCCTTGACCTTCTCTTCGAGGTCGTAAAGTTTCTGCCGCACGGCCGCCAGTTCGCGGCTGGCCATGTCGAGGACGTGCCCGCGGCCGTCAAGGCAGCCGCCGATGGTCTTGGCCGTGACGCCCAGGTCCTCGATGCCGCCGAGCAGGTCGATCAGCCCGGCGTGGCGCTGGTCGAGGCGCATCCGGTATCGGTACATCGCCCCGGTGCAGGTGAGCGTCTCGGAGACCTGGAGCAACTGTTCGGCGCTGAGCATGGTGCCGATAGCGGCGCGGCGGGCCATGAGCCGCACGTCGTGGAAGCCGCCGAAGGGGGGCGACTGGTTGGCCGTGAGCGCCATCACCATTTCGCCGACGAGTTCCTGTTCCTTGCGGATCGCGGCCAGCGGGGCGATCGGCTCGACCTGGCGGGCGAGTTCGCGGCCCAGGGTCGTCGAGGCGTAGCCGGCGAGGAGTTCGCGGACCTTGTCGAACTCGAGTAGCCCGAGCGTGTGGGCGTCCATCATCGGCGGCGGCTCGATCCTGGTGGCGGTCATGCGGAAGAGACAGCGCCGCCACGCCGGGGTTCACCAGGACGAGGGGCACCGGTATTCTACGGGGCACCGGCCGCTTTGATGAGGCCCGCCGCGGCCGGCTTCAACCCTTCGAGTTTCCAACTCTCGACGAACTGACCCGAGCCCTTGGCCGCCTCGAACTTCGCCGGCCGCGGCTTGTCGGCCGGGCCGTAGCAAGTCTTGAACTGGTCGGCCGTGAGTTCGTAGATGCCGTGGACCCGCTTGCCCTTCTCGCGGCCGTCCACCACGATCAGCGTGAACGAGCGGGTCGCGGCGTCGAGGGCGATTTCGCCGGTGAACAGCCGCAGGTGCAAGTCCTTGGCCGGGTCGCTGACGCAGTACATGCGGTACTCCGCCGCCTTGACGACGAGGGTCAGCGCCTCGCGCTCCTTGGGGTTGGCCATCTGCTCGACGCCGTCGAAAACGATCGACGCGCACTTCCAGTTCCCTTGCAGCTTCTTCAACTCCTCGGACGCCACCGGCATGACGACCGGGGCCGGCGTCTGGGCGGAGGCGGGGCCGACGGTCAGGGCGGCGAACGTCGTGAGCAGGACCAGGCGCATCGCGGCGTCTCCGGGCGGGGGCGGGTTTTGGCCGCCGGTATGGCCGCGGCCCCCGGAGGCGTCAAGCGGACTTCGCGGCCGTAGAATGCCGCCATGAGCGAGCGTCTCGACGTGCTGATTCTCGGCGGCGGCATCATCGGCCTGAGCAGCGCCTACGCCCTGGCGGCGGCCGGGTTGAAGGTCGAGGTCGTCGAGCGCGGCGACTTCGGCCGCGAGGCGTCGTGGGCCGGCGCGGGCATCGTCCCGCCGGGCAACTTCGAGCAAGCCGCGACGCCGCTCGACAAGCTCCGCGCCTACGGGGCGACGCACTTCCCCGACTTCTCCCGCCGACTGCTCGACGAGACCGGCATCGACAACGAGTTCACCGTCTGCGGCGGCGTCGAGTTCCTGACGCAGGAGGAGGGAGACGAGTACCCGGCGTTGTGGCGAGCCGAAGGCTTGGCCGTCGAGCCGATGAGGCACCCGCCGCGTCGGGTCGCGACGCCGCCGGGGCACTCCGCCTGGCACCTGCCCGGTTTCGCGCAAGTCCGCAACCCGCGTCACGTCCGGTCGCTGGTCGCCGCGAGCGGACGGCGTGGCGTGAGGCTCACGCCCAACGTCGGTTTCGAGAGCTGGCAGTTTCGCGACGGAGTTGTGACGGGCGTGACGCTCGCCGACGGGAGCGTACGGAGTGCCCGTCACACCGTCGTCGCGGCGGGGGCGTGGGCCGGCGACCTGCTCGCGCAACTCGGCCAGTCGCGGCGAGTCTACCCGGTGCGGGGCCAGATCGTCCTGTTCCGCGGCCGGCCGGGGCTGGTACCGCACGTCTTGCTCTGCGGCAAGCGTTACCTCGCGCCGCGGCGTGACGGCCGGGTACTCGTCGGCTCGACTGAGGAGCCGGGGGCAGGGTTCGCCAAGGGCAACACCCCCGAAGGCGTTGCCGGGTTGACGGGGTTCGCCTGCGAGTTGGTGCCGGTGCTGCGCGACTGCGAAGTCGAGGCGACCTGGGGCGGCTTGCGGCCCGGCTCCGCCGACGGCCTGCCGACGATCGCGCCGGTGCCGGGGCACCCCAGCGTGATCGCCGCCGTGGGCCACTTCCGCGCGGGGATTCAACTGTCGCTCGGCACTGCGTCTATGGTGAAGGCGCTGGTGACGGGTGGTGTTTCGCCCGTCGATCCGGCGGGGTTCGCCTTCGACCGCGTCGCGGACGCGACGGCCCGACCGGCGTTCCGGTCTTGATTCCCAGAACTTCCCGTTGGTCGGAACGTGGGGCGCGTCGCGATAATGGCCCGCATGGAAGTACACGACCAACGGGCGAAGCTGCGCCAACTCGCGGACGACTTCTCCTGGCTCGAAGGCCACTGCCTCAAGCAGCCCGAGTTGGCCGACCACGCCGCGCACTTGCGCATGGCGGCGGCCCTGACGCGCAACGTCGTCGGCCCGTCCGCCGAGGGCCAGCTGCCGAAGCCGTTGTTCATCGCCGTCGTCGGCGGCGCGGGGGCCGGCAAGAGCACGGTCGTGAACTTCCTGGCCGGCAGCGTCGTCGCCGAAGCCAACCCGCAGGCCGGCTACACGCGCCACCCCACGGCATTCCTCCCGGCCGCGCTCGGCACGACATGGCCGACGACGCTCGGCTTCCTCGGGCCACTGAACCGGCTGAGCGAGGCGAAGCCGGCCGACCTCGACGAGGACGTGTACCAGGTCCGCCGCGTCCCGCCCACCACCGGGGCCGACCCGCTGGGCGACTTCGTGATTTGGGACTGCCCCGACATGACGACGTGGGCCTCGACCGGCTACGTCGGCCGGTTGATGGAAGTCGTCGGACTCGCGGACGTGGTCGTCTACGTCGCCTCCGACGAGCGCTACAACGACGAGGTGCCGACGCAGTTCCTGCACCACGTCGTGCGGGCCGGCAAGGCAGTCGTCGTCGTGCTCACCAAGATGCGCGAGGCCGACGCGGACGCCTTGACGGAGCACTTCCGCCAGGAAGTCCTCGGCAAACTCCCTCGCGGCGAGGGCGGCGAGATCCCGCCGATCCCCTGCGTCGCCATCTCGAACCTCTCACCGGAGATCCGCAAAGACCCGGCCGGCTTGGGCGCGAAGTACCGCGTTTGCCTGCTGAACCAACTGCTGGCGCTCTGCCCGACCCCGGTGGCGACGCGCGGCCGCACCACCCGCAACGCGCTGGTTTACCTGCAAACCGCCGGCGACGGGCTGCTCGACGTGGCCCGCCGCGACCTCACCGAACTCGACCTGTGGCGTGGCCTCGTCGAGGCCGGCCGCGAAGACTTCGAGAAGCGTTACGCCCGCGAATTCCTCAGCGGCGAAACCTTCCGCCGCTTCGACCGGACGCGCGAGCAGGTGATCGAGATGCTCGAGTTGCCGGGGCCGGGCAAGCTCATCAGCGCGACTCTGGCCCTGCTGCGGTTGCCGTACCGCTACGCCCGCGACTTCGTGGCCAAGCTGCTCGCCCGGCCGGAGATGCCGACGCAACCGGAGCGGGTCGTCCTGGCGACGGCGCTCGCCGCAATGCTCGACTCGCTGCAAGCCGACGCTTTGCGGCGCGCGAGCAGCCACCCCGTCTGGAAGCAGGTGACGCACGGCTTCGACGCGGGGTTGAAGACGCAGACGCTCGACGCCTTCGAGGCGCTGTACCGCGACTACGAGGCGGCCGAGACCGACGAACTCGACGCCGCGGCGAAGGCCGTGCCCGACCGCCTCGCCGCCCACCCGGTGCCACTGCTGTTCCTGCGGCTGCTGGTGTTGGCGATCGACATGGCGGCCGTCGGCGCGACCCTCTACTTCACCTGGGGGCCGAGCCTGTACCAACTCCTCTTGATCCCCGTCGTCGTGTCGCTGAGCCGGCAAGTCGTCGAGTTGGTCGTGCGGCAAGTCGTCGAGTTCGGCCGGACGCGGCTGCGCAACCACCGGCTTTCGCTCGTCCGCGAGAAGCTGAGCCTGCCGCTGTCGCAGCGGCTCATCGAGTGGCCGACCTCCGGCGGAACGGCGATGCAGAAGCTGCAACAGGTGCTCTTGCGCGTGCCGGCGACGATCCGCGAGTTGAGCGCCCGACTCGCCCCGCCCACCGCGATCAAGGAGCCTGCGCCGTCATGACTCCCGGTGCCCCACCCCCGCCGTTCCTGCGCACGCTCGCGCCGCTGCTGCGCTCGCTGGAACGCCGGCTTCGCGAGTGGCTCGACGCGCGGCGGCGCTACCCGGTGTCGGCCATCGCCCGCGCCGAGGTCGAGGGGCTGGCCGAGGACTTGCGCCGCAAGGCCGACGGACTCGATGTCGAGCGGCCGGTGCTGGTCGTCATGCTCATGGGCGGCACCGGCGTCGGCAAATCGACGCTGATGAACGCGCTGGCCGGTGCCCCGGTCGCGCAGGCGTCGTACACCCGGCCGACCACGCGCGACCCGGTCGTCTACTTCCACCAGTCGGTGAACCCCGATAGGCTCGACGCCGCGCTGCGGCTCTGCCGGCTCAGCCGCCACGACCGCGAGAGCCTGCGCGACAAGGTCATCGTCGATACGCCGGATGTCGATAGCAATGAC
>JANXTD010000798.1 GCA_025352585.1 Fimbriiglobus sp. | reverse complement strand
GGCAACGGCAGCCCGATGCAGCTCGAACGCTTCCTGACCGTCGAAGACGAGTTGCGCGCCGACTTGAACAACTACGCCGCCGAGTTGGAGACGATGGACTACAACCCGAACCACGTCATGCTGATGCAGCACGTCATCCAGACGCAACAATTATTTGCTTTGCGCCGTCCGCTGGATCACTCGGACGAGTCGACGTTGGAGACCCTGAACACGGCGTTGGCGCAATACCTCGCGCAACAAACAGACGGCGTGTACCAAATCGACGGCGACGGCTGGTTCAATGCCGGGGGCGAATTGCTATTGCCGGAGTATTGAAGGTCAAATCAAAGAAAACCATTTTGCCGCGGAGACGCGGAGACGCGGAGAAAACCAAATTCAAGTTTTAAACTCAGTTTTGGTATTCTCCGCGCCTCTGCGTCTCCGCGGCAAAATGGCTCTTCCTAACGCAAGGTCACCCGATGTTAGCCGAACAGTACTTGCGGCCCGAGGTGATCCAGCAGGTCGCGCGGCTCGACCTGCGCGCCAAGTTCATCGTCGAGGGCTTCCTGAGCGGCCTGCACAACAGCCCGTTCCAGGGGTTCTCCGTCGAGTTCTCCGAGCACCGCAAGTACTCGCCCGGCGACGACGTCAAGGACATCGACTGGAACGTCTACGCCAAGACCGGCAAGTACTACATCAAGAAGTACCGCGCCGAGACCAACATGACGGGCTACCTCGTCATGGACCTGTCGGCCAGCATGAACTACACGTTTCGCCAGCAGTTGACTAAGTTCGACTACGCCATCTGCCTCGCCGCCGCGCTCGGCTACATGATGGTACATCAACAAGACCCCGTCGGCCTCGTCACGTTCGACACGAAGATTCAGACGGTGATCCCGCCCAAGAGTAAGCGGTCGCAAATCGGGACGTTACTGTCGGTGCTGGCCAACTTGAAGCCAGCCGGCGAGACGGACATTGCGAACGCGTTAACGCGGCTCGTGCCGATGGTCCGCGGCAAGTGCTTGATCATGGTCTTCAGCGACTTGCTGACCGACCCCGACCCGGTGTTGAAGAGCCTGTACCGGCTGCGGCACGCGGGGCACGAGGTGATCCTGTTCCACATCCTCGACGAGGCCGAAGTGCATTTCCCGTTCACCGGCTTGGTCGAGTTCACCGACGTGGAGACGCCGGCGAAGCTCGAAGGCCCGGCCGAGGGGATGCGCGACGACTACCTCGCGGCGCTCGGCGAGTTCCGCGGCACCTGGAAGCGCGAGTGCGGCGCGGCCGGCGTCGATTACGTGCCGATGGACACCAGCGTCGGCTTCGACAAGGCGCTGCTCGAGTACCTGATCCAGCGGCAGCGGCGCTTCGGCTAGACCGGGTGTCGGGTAGTCGGGTGTCGGGTGTCGCAGAATCATCGCGTCGTTCTGCGACACCCGATCCCCGACACCCGACACCCGACACCCGACACCCGACACCCGATTCTGCCGTTGACCGCCCCCCGCCGCCGGGGTATCCCCACGCCGTTCGCACGGTTGTGGGGGGTTCGGCGTGACACGGATGCTTACGGTACTCGTCCTCGGTTGCGCCACGCTCTCCGGCGGCTGCGCCTCGACGTGGGACGCGGTGTCGAGCCGGCGCTTCCGCGAGAAGCCGTTCGGCACCATGTTCGGCAAGGAACCGGACGCCCTCGCCAGCCTGCGCGACGCGACCCCCGACATGGGCGACGAGCGGGCGCGGGCCTTCACGCGGCTCCAGGAGCCGGCCAAGAGCGGCCGCGGGGCCGCGGAGCAGGACGAGGCGCTGCAACTGCTCTCCGACGCCGCGACCAAAGACCCCAGCGCCTACGTCCGCGTCTGCGCCATCGACGCCCTGGGGAGGTTCGGCGACCCGCGGGCGGCCGAGGTTTTGGCGAACGCCTACCGCTACGCCGCGGGCAAGCCGGTGCCGACGACGGCAACGACGGCGGTCGTCGGGGCGTCGGCGCGGGAGCCGCTGAAGCTCGACTTGCAGGCGCTGTACGGGGCCAAGGGCTTCGCGCCGGACCAGGTCGCGAATATCCGCTGCCGGGCGATCGAGGGCCTCGCGGCCAGCGGCAAGTCCGAGGCGGTCGTCTTCCTCGCCCGCGTCGCCGACGGCCAGGAGTTCGGCCTGAACGAGGACCCGGCCGGCCGCGACTACACTCGGCAACGCGCCGTCGATGGCCTGGGCAAGATTCGCACCAAAGAGGCAGTGTTGGCGCTCAACAAGGTGCTCGCGGCCGAGAGTGGGCGGGACGTGGCGCTCACCAGCCTGGCGCACAGCGGGCTGAAGGGGCTGACCGGCAAGTCCGCGCCGGCGCGGCCGGAGGAGTGGGACGCGATCGTCCAGGCCGGCGTCGAGGTGGTGCCGGCCCCGAGCGCGGTGCAGCGGGCCGTGGCCGTCGTCATCGACTGAGGCGGCCCGGCGGCGTAGTGTAGCGGCGTCTTCGACCCCACGCCCGCACCGGACCCCCGCCCATGCAGTACGGCAAAGCCTACGGCTACTTCATTAACCGCGAGGGCGGCACGACGAGTACGCTGCTCGCCAGCCTCTCGCTCGCCTCGACGGCGTTCATCCCGATCGTCGGCCAGATCGTCTTCCTGGGCTACGAGGCCGAGGTCACCGAAGACCTCGAGCGCGACCCCGACCTCGAAGACCACGACGACTTCAAATTCGACAACTTCTCGCGCTACCTGAAGCGCGGCGTCTGGCCGTTCGTGATGCACCTGATCGTCGCGGCGATCGCGGGGTTGGGCGTGGTCGCCGCGATCGCCGTCGGCTTCGCGGCGGCGGCGGGCCTCAACGCCCCGTGGGTCGGCCTCGCGGCGTACATGGTGTTGTTGATGCCGGTGGTGTTCCTGACCAGCCTGTTCTCGCTGCCGCTGGTGCTGCACGTCCAGTTGACGGGCGAGTTGCGGGTGGGGGCGGCGTTCGCGTTCGCGTCGCGCTTCCTGGGCAAACTGTGGGGCCAGTGCCTCGTGACACTGTTCGTCCACATGCTCATCAGCACCGCCCTCACGACCGTGGGGTTCGCGCTCTGCTGCGTCGGCGTCTACCCAGCGACGGTGGTGGTGATGATGGCGCAAAGCCACTTATCGGTGCAACTGTACCGGCTCTACCTCGCCGAGGGCGGCGAGCCGGTCGGTAGCGCCGCCGAGGAGGCGGAGTACCGCGACGAGTGACGGCTCGCCAGGATGCCGGCTACTTCAGTTCCTTGACCCGCACGTTGCGGTAGCGGACGAACTGCTTCGTGAAGTCGCCGCCGCCGTGGACTTGCAGCGCGATGCCGCCGGACGCGGGGCGGTTGCCGTCCTTGCGGGCGTCGGTCCAGTCGGAGAACTTGACGCCGTTGATCCACGTCGTGATGTGGACCGGCTGGCCCTCGACGCGGGCACGCAACTCGTTCCACTGGCCGTGCTTCCAGAAGGTCGCCCACTCGGCCGGCTTCACCGGCAGCGGAATCGCCTTCTTGTCCGTGTCCTCGGCGATCTCGGTGACCTTGGCCTTGAAGTGGTAGTTTTGGGAAAGGAAGCCGCCGATCCCCTCGCCGTAGATGCCCATGAGGTTGCCGTTGGCGTGGTAGTCGATCATCGCCTGGTAGGCCTGGCCGCGGTCGTTGCTGCGCAGGAACAAGCCGCTGTCGGGGCCGAAGTCGTTGTTCATCTCGAAGGCGACCTCGAAGTCGGTGTACTGCTTGTCGGTGATGACGATGCCGCCGTTGCCGGGGATGTCCTGCGAACCGACGATCGCGCCGTCCTCGACGACCCACTTGCCTCCGGACTTGTTCTTGGTGGTGCCGCTGTGGCCGGTCTTGGCCGACACCGTCCAGCCGGCGAGGGACTTGCCGTCGAAGATCTTGACGAAGCCGTCGTCGGTGAACTTCTCGGGCGTGGGCAGGTCGGCCGCGCCGGCGGCGGCCGCCGCGACGAGGAGCAGGGTGGCGAAGAGGAGTCGGCGCATGAGAAGGGCTTCCGGCAGGTGGGTAGAGTCGGCGGGGTCGAACGCCCCGCCGACCCGTTGTAGTCGCCGCGGCAAGCCGCGACGAATTTGCGGGTCGCACGAGGGGCTTGCGTGGACGGCCCGGCTCGCCCCGCTTCGCTTGCGCC
>JANXTD010000744.1 GCA_025352585.1 Fimbriiglobus sp. | reverse complement strand
ACGCCGTCGCTGGTGCCGTCGGGCCGGTGCCAGGTGACAAATTCCTCGACGCGCAACTCGCCCGACATGACGGTGCCGGTGACAACCGTGCCGTGGCCGGGCCGCGTGAAGGCCCGGTCGATCGCCAGGCGGAACGGCAGGCCGTCGTCGCCGCGTGTCAGCCCGCGGCACGCTTGCGCGAGGGCGTCGCGCAGCGCCGGCAGGCCGACGCCGGTGCGCACAGACGTGGGCACGATCGCCACGTCGGCGAGCGTCATGCCGGCGAGCAGATCGCGCACCTCCAGCGCCCGCAGTTCGAGCGTCACGTCATCGACGGCGTCGCACTTCGTGAGGGCCACCACACCCCGGCGGACGCCCAGGAGTTGCAGGATTTCGAGGTGCTCGCGGGTCTGCGGCATCACGCCGTCGTCGGCCGCGACGACCAGCAGCGCCAGGTCGAAGCCGGTGGCCCCGGCGAGCATGTTGCGGACGAAGCGCTCGTGGCCCGGCACGTCGATCACGCCGAAGCTCAGGTCGCCGAGTTGAAGCCGCGCGAAGCCGATGTCGACGGTGATGCCGCGGGCGCGCTCCTCGGGCAGGCGGTCGCAATCGACGCCGGTGAGCGCCTTCACGAGCGCGGTCTTGCCGTGGTCGATGTGCCCGGCGGTGCCGAGAATCCAGTCGCGCGGCATCGGGAATGGCCTCGGGCCGTGAGGCGGGCATTGTACGCGGCGACCGCTATGCGGGGCGTCGGATTGACCCCGTTCGTCCGCGTCGCATAATAGCGGCCACCCCGCGTGGCCAGGCGTTTGAACGTCAGCCGCCGTCCACTGCGGGTGACGCCGTCCGCCGCGCTCGCGCGTCGGGCGAACCCCACCGGGGACCGCCCGTGACCGGACCTGCCATCAAGGACAAGTTGAAGGTCTTCAGCGGGCGGGCCAACAAGCCGCTCGCCGACAGCATCGCCAAGCACCTCGGCGTGCCGCTGGGCAACCTCAACCTCGGCAACTTCCCCGACGGCGAGTCGTCGGTGCGCATCGACGAGGACGTGCGCGGCCGCGACGTGTTCATCGTCCAGCCGACCTGCCCGCCGGTGAACGAGAACCTGATGGAACTCCTCATCATCCTCGACGCCTTCAAGCGCGCCTCGCCGGCCCGCGTGACGGTGGCGGTGCCGTACTTCGGCTACGCCCGGCAGGACCGCAAGGACACCGGCCGCGTGCCGATCAGCGCCAAACTCGTCGCCGACCTGCTGACCGCCGCCGGGGCGCACCGCGTGCTGTGCCTCGACCTGCACGCCGCGCAGATTCAGGGCTTCTTCAACATCCCCGTGGACCACCTGTACGCGGTCAAGGAGATCACCGCGCAAGTGCGGACCTGGAACATCGCCCCGGACGACTTGGTCGTGCTGAGCACCGACGAGGGCAACGTCAAGAAGGCGCTCCACTACCAGCGGCGGCTCGGCGGCCAGATCGCGGTGGTGGATAAGCGGCGCTCCAGCGGCGAGGAGACGAAGGCGGCCCACCTCATCGGGGCACCCTTGGCCGGCAAGACGGTCGTCATCTTCGACGACATGATCTCGACCGCGTCGAGCATGGTCAACGCCATCGAGATCGCCAAGAAGTCGAACGCCAAGAAGATTTACGTCTGCGCCACGCACGGCGTGTTGTGCGGCCCGGCGGTGGAGCGGTTACGCGACGCGCCGGTCGAGGAGATCGTCGTGACGGACACGGTGCCACTGTCGAAGGACAAGCGCGACAAGTTGCCCAAGGTCACGGTGATCAGCGTCGCGCCGCTCTTGGCCGACGCGATCAAGCGGATTCACGAAGACCAGTCGGTGAGCGACATCTTCAAGGACTGACCCGAGGCGCGACCGGATGGGCACCGTGGTGCCGTGCCCGCAGTGCGGGGCGGGTCAAGTGGCGGAGCCGGGCGACGCCGGCGGCGTGGTCGCCTGCTGGCGGTGCGGCGCGAGCGTGCCCGTCGCGCCGGCGGTCCCCGTGCTGTGGCCGCGCGTCAACCGCCGTGATGACGATGACGACGAGCCGCGTCGGCGGCCGCGCCCGCAGCGCCAGGCACCGGTCAGTGCCGCGGCCGTGATGTCGTTCGTTCTGGGCGTGGTGAGTTGCCTGCTCTTTTGCGTTTGGCCGGTGACTCTGTTCACGAGCCTCACCGGCCTCGCCTGCGGGGCGTTCGGCCGCGACACGCCGTCGCGGAAGTTGGCCGTCGCCGGGATCGTGCTGTCGTCGGTCGGCCTGATTTTCGCGGTCGGCTTCCTGATTCTGACGGTCACCGGCGTGAGCCTGATCGACTTCAAGGGCGGCCCCAAGGTGCCGCCGCCGTTCTTCCCCGTCCACCCGTAACTCGAGGCGAACCCGATGCGCACGCTCCTTCTGCTGGCCGGCCTGACCGCCCTGACCGGTTGCACCGACACCGCCCCGACAACCACCACCCCGGCGACGCAGGCGTTGCCGCAGGAGAAGGGCCACGACGAGGGCCACGACCACTCGTCGGGCAAGATGATGATCGGGCACCTCGGCAAGTACCACGCCAAGCTGACGGCGCACCTGTCGGCGAAGGACGGCAACGACCTCGACGTGTTCGTCGAGACGGTCGACGCCCCGACGCCGGTGGCGCTGCCGACGCTGAAGGTCACGGGGGTGGCCCGGCGGGGGGCCGAGGAGTTCCCGCTGACCTTCGAGCCGGCCCCGGCCGACGAGCGGCCCAAGGGCGAGGCGGCCGGCAGTTGCTCTCACTTCGTCGCCAAGGCGGCATTCCTGAAGCCGACTGACACGCTGACCGTGGTCGTCGAGGTCGAGTTGGACGGCCGCAACCGGAAGTGTACGTGGCGGAACTTCGAGGTCGCCAAGTTCACGCACGCCGCGGAGTGACGCGGCCAGTCACTTCGCTGACTTGAGCCAGGCCACGAACGCCGCGTGGTGCGCCGCGACGACCTTGGCCGGGCCACTCAGCCGCACGTGCGTCGTCTCGTCCTCGTTGACGAGGATCGCCCAGACGACGCGGGAATCGGGCCGCAACTCCTCCTTCGACGCCGGGTCGCGCGGCCGCTCGCGGTACTTCCAGGTGCCGGTCACGTCGAGCGTGTGCGCGACCGTCTTGCCCGGCAAGGCGAACGTCTCGACCTTGCCCAGCTTGTCGGCCGACTCGCCCTCGGCGAGCGCGAAGGTGCCGCGCCACTCGGCGAACTTCTCCGCGACCTTGGGCGACGCCTCGCCGAAGACCGCCAACTCGGCCGCGGCCAGGCCGTCGTCGGCGGAGGGGAGCTTGAACTGCGCGGAGCGCAGCAGGTTCGCCGGCTTCTCGGCCTTCCAGTCGGCCGACGGCGTCGCGCTCAGGGGGCCGAACTTCACCGGCTTGGGCGGCGGGGCGCTCGCCCCGGTCGCCGCGAACAGGAGCACGATCACGGACAAAGTGCGCACGGGTCACCCTCGAAATGGGGCGAGCCGGAGGCGTAAACGCCTCCGGCTCGCTGGAGGCTGGAACGGGCCGACTTAGCTCACGAGTTCCTTGATCGCGGCGGCCTTCTCTTCGCTGCCGCCGGGGAGCGGGTTGGCGGCGAGGGGGCGCGGGCGGCCGAGGTTGTCGCGGATGTCGCCGTGGCTCTCGGTGATGCCGAGGCCGGCGTAGATGGTCGAGTACAGGTTGCCGATCTTGACCGGCGAGTCCTTGACTTCCGTACCGTCGGCGTTGGTGCTACCGTACGCGACGCCGCCCTTGATGTTGCCGCCGCCCAGCACGACCGACCAGCAGCGGGGCCAGTGGTCGCGGCCGCCGCCGGCGTTGATCTTCGGCGTGCGGCCGAACTCGCCCATCCAGACGATGACGGTGTCCTTGAGCTTGCCGCTCTTGGCGAGGTCTTCGGTGAGGCAGGCCATGCCGGCGTCCATCGCGGGCAGGGTGCGGGCCAGGTTGGCGAAGATGCCGCCGTGCATGTCCCAGCCGCCGAGTTGAACCTCGACGCAGGCCACGCCGGCCTCGACGAGCTTGCGGGCCAGCAGGCAGCCGCGGCCGAAGCCGGAGGCCCCGTAGCGGACGAGGTCGGCCTTGTCCTGGGCGGACTTGAACTCGAAGACTTCCTTGCGGGACGACGTGACCAGTTGCAGGGCCTTGCCGTAGACGTCCTTGTGGGCCTGGGCGGCGTCGGCGGCGACGTTCGTCTTGAGGCCGCCTTCGAGGCCGTCGAAGAGCATCTTGCGGCGCTCCATGCGGGCCGCCACGTCGGCGGGCGGGGCGACGTTCTCCGGCGCGGTGCCGGGGTTCTGCACGGCGAAGTTGGCGTACTTCATGCCGAGGAAGCCGGCACCGGCACCACCGGGGAGGCCGCCGCCGCCGACGGTCATGAACAGCGGCAGGTCCATGTTCTTCATGGCCTCCGTGTCGGCGCTGTACTGGTGGGCGAGGGCCGAGCCGACGTGCGGGAAGTCGGAGAGCGGGTTGAGCACCCGGCCGGTGCCCATGAGGTACGAGCCGCGGTTGTGGTCGCCTTCGCTGGTGGTCAGCGACCGGACGATCGACAGGTGGTCGAACTGCGCGGCGACCTTGGGGAGGTGCTCGGTGATCTGCACGCCGCTGGCCTTGGTGGCCTTGGGCTTGTGCTCGCCGCCGTTGGCGCTGCCCGGCTTCATGTCCCAGAGGTCGATCGTCGCGGGGCCGCCGCCCATCCAGAGGATGATCAGCGACTTCTTGTTCTTCTTGAGGTCGGCCGCCTTGGCTTGCAGGCCGGCGACGAAGTTCAGGCCGGGCAAGGTGACCGCGGCCGCGCCGGCGGCGTG
>JANXTD010000732.1 GCA_025352585.1 Fimbriiglobus sp. | reverse complement strand
CTCCCCGTAATGCTCGGCGTCGCGCTGGCGGCGGCCGTACTGACCGGCTCGCTGGTCGTCGGCGACTCGCTGCGCGGCAGCCTGCGCGAGCGTGCCCTGCGGCGGCTCGGCAGCGTCGAGGCGAGCTACGCCGGCACGCAGTTTGTCTCGCAAAGTGTCGCCGCGGGGCTGCCGGGCCGGGTCGTACCGGCGCTACTGCTCGACGGCAGTGTCAACGCGGTGTCACCCGGTGGCGACCCGCTGTCACTGACTCGGGTTCACGTCGTCGGGCTGGACGCCGCCGGGGTCGCCTTCTTCGACCTGGGCGACGCCTTCGGCACCCCCGACAAGCCGAAGGCGGTGGCGTCGGCGCGGCTCGCGGAGGCGCTGCAACTCGCCGTCGGCTCGAAGCTCGAAGTCGGCGTCGAGCGACTGTCGAACGTGCCGCGGTCGTCGCTGTTGGGGGCGAAGAGTCTCGACAAGGTGGCGGCCAAGGTCACGCTCGAAGTCGGCCGCGTGCTGCCGGCGGGCCACCCGGCCAACGACTTCGACCTGTCGCCGAACCCGCGCGCCCCGGTGAACCTGTTCGTGCCGCTGGAGTACCTGCAAGCCCGCGTCGAGAAGCCGGGCCGCGTCAACGCCCTGCTGGCGACCGGGGCGACGGTCGAGGAGTTGAACGCCGCTCTGGCGAAGGCGCTGACGCCGGCCGACTGGGCGTTGCGGCTGCAAACCGTGACGAAACCCGCGACGTACCTGAGTGTCGAGAGTGAGCAACTCGTACTGAATCCGGCGGCGGCGCGTGCGGTTCAGGAGGCAGCGCAGGCGCTGGGGGCGCGCTGCGAGCCGACGCTGAGTTACTTGGCCAACACGATCGCACTAAGCGAGCCGCCGCTCCTCGGCCGCGACATCGGCACGGGTCGGAAGTACTTGCCGTACTCCGTCGTCGCGGCGCTGAACCCGGCGGCCGCCACGCCGCTGGGGCCGTTCCTGCCGCCGGGCGTTGCCGCGCTGGCCGACGACGAGATCGTGCTGCTCGACTGGCCGGAGTCGCCGCTGCGGGGGTTGCCGGTGGGGTCGCCGATTTCGGTGGCGTTCTTCAAGCCCGAGATGGAGGCGAACGCCGAGGAAACCTCCGCAACTTTCAAGCTCAAGGGCTACGTCGCGCTGGCCGGCGCGGCCGACGACCCGTCGCTGACGCCGCCGTTCCCCGGCATCACCGACAAGCTCTCCATCGGCGAGTGGGAGTCGCCGTTCGAGATGGAGTCGAAGCGCATCCAGCGCCGCGACGAGGACTACTGGAACCGCCACAAAACTACGCCGAAGGCCTACGTCACAACGGCCGCGGGCGAGCGTCGCTTCGGCAGCCGATTCGGCACGGTGACGAGCCTGCGCGTCGCCCCGCCGGCCGGCCAGACGCCGGCGCAGTTCGAGCCGGCGTTGCGGGCGAAGCTGATGACGACGCTCGACCCCGCGGCGGCCGGGTTGGTGTTCCAGCCGACGCGCGAACGCATGTTGGAGACGAGCCGCGGCGGCACCGACTTTGGCGTCATGTTCCTGCTGTTCAGCGGCCTGCTGATCGGCTCGACGCTGCTCCTTGTCGGCCTGCTGTTCCGGCTGGCGGTCGAGCGCCGGGCCAAGGAAGTCGGGCTGTTGCTGGCCACCGGGTTCTCGCCGCGCGAGGTGCGCAGTGTCGTCACGAACGAGGGGATGCTGGTCGCGTTCGTCGGCGTGACGCTCGGGTTACTCGTGAGCGTCGGCTACGCGGACCGGATGTTGCAAGTGCTCATCGGCCTGTGGCCGGACGCCGAAGTGGGGAGTTACCTGCGGCTGCACGTCTCGCCCTGGACGCCATTGATCGGCTTTGAGTTGACGACGGTGACGGCCTGGGTGACGATCCGCTTCGCCCTGCGCGGGCTGACGCTGGTGCCGCCGCCGGCGCTGTTGCGCGGGGTCACCGCCGTCGGTGACAGTGCGTTGACACCGACGCCGTCGCGCCGCTCGTGGGTAGTGCTGTCGCTCCTGGTGCTGGGTGGAATCGCGGCGTTGGCGGTCGGTCCGACGCGGGCCAACCCCGACGAGCGCGCGGGGGCGTTCTTTACCGGCGGCCTGCTGCTCCTCGCTGGCGGTTTACACGGCCTGCGGCTGTTCCTACGCCGCGCGGCGAACTTCGGGGCCGGCGGACTGGGGTCGCTGGGGGTGCGCAACGCCGCCCGCAACCCGTCGCGGACGCTGCTCACGGCGGCGCTGGTGGCGGGGTCGATGTTCCTGGTCGTGTCGGTCGAGAGTTTCCGCCGCAAGCCGGACGACGAGTTCGCCAAGCCCACCGGCGGCAGCGGCGGCCTGCCGCTGTTGGTCGAAGCCGACGTGCCGATCTTCCAGCCGTTCGACCGCAACCCCGGCCGCGACGACCTCCTCGACGCGCTGAGCACCGCCTACCAGCGCGAGGAGGCGAAGTCGCCCGCCGGGCCGGGGCGCGACGAACTCTTGAAGCGGGCGACGGCCGACCTCGACGGCGTGGTGGCGTACCCGTTCCGGCTCCGCGGCGGCGACGACGCCAGTTGCCTCAACCTGTCGCAAGCCGGGCAGCCGCGCATCCTCGGCGTGCCGGACGCCATCCTCGATCGCGGCGGCTTCCGCTTCACGCAGACGCGCGCCGACACCCCCGAGGAGCGGGCGAACCCGTGGTTACTACTGCGCAAGCCGCTCGACGCCCTGCCCGACGGCCGGGTGCCGGTGCCAGTCTTCGCGGAGCAAAACACGGTGTTCTTCATGTTGAAGACGACGCTCGGCGGGGTCGTCGAGGTGCCGGACGAGTCGGGCCGGCTGGTGCCGGTGCGGATCGTCGGGATGCTGCAAGACTCGGTCTTCCAGAGCGACCTCGTCATGGCCGACGCGCCGTTCCGCACGCTGTTCCCGCGGCAAGAGGGCTACCGCGTCTTCTTGCTCGACGCCCCGCCCGAGAAGCGCGACGCCGTCGCCCGACTCCTGCCGCTGGGCCTGCGGTCTTACGGGGTCAGTGTGGAGCGCAGCGCCGACCGCGTGGCGACGTACCAGGCCGTCGTCGGCGCGTACCTGACGACGTTCCAACTCCTCGGGGCGTTCGGCCTGCTGCTCGCGGTGCTGGGTCTGAGCGTGGTCGTGATGCGCAACGTGACCGAGCGGGCCGGGGAGTTGGCGTTGCTGCGGGCCGTCGGCTACCGCTTCCGCGACCTGGCGGCGATGGTGCTCGCCGAGACGCTGTTCGTGCTGGCCGCGGGCCTGGCGATCGGCGTGGTCTCGGCGCTGGCGTCGGTGCTGCCGAACCTGGCGCTGGGCGGGTCCATCCCGTGGCCGCGGCTCGCCGGGCTGCTGGCGCTGACCGGGGCGACGGGGCTGGTCGTCGCGCTGGTGGTGACTTACGCCGTGGCGCGGCTGCCGATCATCCCGGCGCTACGGCGGGACTGATCGCGGCTATCACTTGTCCTTCTTCTTCTCGGCGTCCAGCGCCGTGAGGAACTTCAGCGTCTTGCCGCTCAGCACGAGCCGCGCGTGGAGCGAGTCGCCGCCGGTCACGACGAGGCTGAAGTTGTCGGCCCCCGGCCCTGGGTCGGTGCCGAGTTCGACGCCGAAAACGTCCTTGGACAGCGCCCGCACGGCGTCGGCGGGGAGGCCCTTTTCGAGCGTCGCCACCAGCGTGCCGAGCGCCATGTCGTTGCGGTAGATCGCGGCCCCCTTCGCCGGGTCGGCGGCCGCGATCGCTTCGAGCGCCTTGCCGCCGCCGACGGCGAACAGGAAGCGGCCGTCGCTCGTACCCAGGCCGAGGGTTTGTGTGCCGAACGCCGCCTGCATCTCGGGACTCTTGACCGTGACGGCGTGCAGCTTGACGCCGCCGACGGTCGCGGTGTCGAAGGCGAACGTGGCGGCGTCGGCGGGGGCGAAGCCGGCGACGAACTTCGCCAGCTTCTCGACCTCGACGCCCTTGACCGTCTTGACCGCCCCGAAGAGTGCGACCGTGCCTGCGTTCGGCCCGGCCGTCGCGGCGAGTCGCAGGTCGAGTTCGCCCGCTTGAAGCGTCGGCTTCAGGGCGTCGGTCACCAGTCGCAGCGGGAGTTGGATGCCGACCTGCGCGTCCTTGACCGCGTCAGCGATCAGCGCGTCCACTAGCACAGCGAACGACTTCCTAGCCTCGTCGGGGAGGCCGACGTTCGCGTCGAGCGTGAACAGCTTCCGCGCCGCCGGCAATGGCAGCGCGACGCCGGGGCGGCCTTCGAGGGCGCGAATCGTCTTGGCCAACCCGGAGCCGCCGCGGGCCGTGAGTCGGGCGTCGAGACGCAGTTCGCCCTTCGCCTGCGGCGTGTCGAGGTCGAGGTTGACGCTCAGCGTCGCGCCGTCATTCAGAAGGCTTTGGATGCCCGGTAGGGTCTGTTCGAGTGCCCACTGGCGCAGCTTGGTTTCGGTCGGCGTCTCGCCGGGGCGGGCGCGGCGCATGCCGTCGTTCGCCTGTAACTCCCACTGCGCGAACACAACCTTCTTCACGTCGGCCGGCAGCCGGTCGTAGTGCAGCCAGGCCGTGACTTGCGAAGTCTCCTTGGCGTTG
>JANXTD010000727.1 GCA_025352585.1 Fimbriiglobus sp. | reverse complement strand
CCAGGGAGTCAGACCGGCTTCACAGCGGCCAGCTACAGAAGACCGGCCTAGGGCCGGAAGAGATCGTCGGCGATTTACATCATGCCGCCCATGCCGCCCATGCCGCCCATGCCACCCATGCCGCCGCCACCGTGGTCGTGGTCGTGGTGGTCGCCGCCGCCGCCCTTGGGCGTCGGGATGTCGGCGATCACACCCTCGCTCGTCAGCAGCAGGCAGGCGACGCTCGCGCCGTTCTGAAGAGCGGCGCGGGTCACCTTGACGGGGTCGACCACGCCCGCCTTGCGGAGGTCTTCCATCACGTCGGTGTCGGCGTTGTAGCCGAAGTTCTTGTCCTTCTGCTTGCCGATGTTCGAGATGACGACCGTGCCGTCCTTGCCGGCGTTCTCGGCGATCATGCGGCACGGCATCTCGAGCGCCTTGTGCAGTACGCGAAGGCCCGCGCCCTCGTCGCCTTGCAGCTTGCCCTTGTCGAGCACCTTGCGGGCGTGCAACAACGCCACGCCGCCGCCGGGGACGATCCCCTCGGCCAGGGCCGCGCGGGTCGCGCTCAGCGCGTCCTCGTAGAGGGCCTTGCGCTCCTTCATCTCGGTCTCGGTCGCGCCGCCGACCTTCACTTGCGCCACGCCGCCGGCGAGCTTCGCCAGCCGCTCTTGCAGCTTCTCGCGGTCGTACTCGCTGTCGGTCTTGGCGATCTCCTTGCGGATCACTTCGCACCGCCCATCGACGGCCGACTGCTTGCCGTTGCCTTCGGTGACGGTCGTGTTCTCGCTGTCGATCTTGATCTTCTTGCAGCGGCCCAGGTCTTCAACCTTCACCTGCGGCAGTTGGATGCCGAGGTCCTTGAAGATGGCCTTGCCGCCGGTCAGGATGGCGAGGTCTTCGAGCATCGCCTTGCGGCGGTCGCCGTAGCCGGGGGCCTTGACGCCCACGACTTGCAAGACGCCCTTGAGCTTGTTCAGCACCAGCGTGGCGAGGGCTTCGCCCTCGATGTCCTCGGCGATGATGACCAGCGGCACCTTCTGCGAGCTGACCTTCTCGAGCAGCGGGACCAGGTCCTTGACGTTCGAGATTTTGTCCTCGTAGATGAGGATGTACGGGTTCTCGAACTCGCAGGTGACGGACTCGGGGTTGTTGACGAAGTGGGGGCTGAGGTAGCCGCGGTCGAACTGCATGCCTTGCACGACGACGACTTCGGTGTCGGCCGTCTTGCCCTCTTCGATCGTGATGACGCCGTTGGTGGCACCGACGCGCTTCATGGCGTCGGCCAGGTGCTCGCCGATTTCCTTGTTGTTGTTGGCGGCGATGCTGGCGACTTCGGCGATCGCCTTCGAGTCCTTGGGGTCGATCTTGTCGGCGAGCTTGGCCAGCTCCGCGACGACCGAGTCAACGCCCTGCTGGATGCCGCGCACAACAGCCATCGGGTCGGCCCCCGCGGCGACGGACTTGAGGCCTTCGCGGAAGATGAATTCGGCGAGGACGGTCGCGGTGGTGGTACCGTCGCCGGCCACGTCGTTGGTCTTCGAAGCGGCTTCCTTGACGAGTTGCGCGCCCATGTTCTCGAAGGGGTCGCTCAGCTCGATGTCCTCGGCGACGGTGACGCCGTCCTTGGTGATGGTCGGGCTGCCCCAACCCTTGTCGAGGATGGCGTTGCGGCCGCGAGGCCCCAGCGTAGCGCGGACCGCCTGGGCGAGCTTGCTGGCCCCGGCGAGCAGTTTCTGGCGGGCGTCGTCGGCGAAGGCGAGCTGTTTGGCTCCCATGCGCGTGTCTCCTGGAGTGGGCCGTGTCGGCAGCGGGAATGGACCGGTCGGCCCAGCCTGCAAGCAAGTCGAATGCCGCCCCACCCCGTTGCCGCAAGCCGTTGGCGGTCAACGAGTTGCGGAAGTGACATCGGCGAAAACGTCGCGACTTGTGCCGTTTCGGCACGGCCGCGTCTGCCGGAATGGCAACGGCGGTTGGGCTTGCCGGGCGGGCGGCGGCGGGCGTAACTTGCGGGCCAAGATGTCCCACCAGGAGGGTGCCAGCGTGTTCGCGATCGTCCCTTACGTCGTCGCCTTCTTCGCCCCGCTCGAACTCGCGCCGGCCCCGCGCCCGGCCGGCCCCCGCGCCCCGACGCCGGCCATGCTGGCGCACGCCGCCGCGACGGCCCCGCCACTCCAGGGGCTAACCCCGTCGAGTCCCCTGGGGCAGATCGAGGTGCCCGACGAGGGCCGGACGCGACTGAGCACCCCGGCGGCGGCGGCCCCGCGGTTGACGAAGGCCGACGCCACGCGGGACGACCTGTACGAGCGGGTCCGCGAGCAAGTCCGGGACGGGCGGGTGGCCGGGCACGCCGTCGCGACGCTGCTGGTGGCGTCGGCGCGGGAGAACGGGCGGCTCGGCTACTTCAACCTGGCGCGCGAGGACCTCGACCTGGCCCTGACGCGCGACCCGGCGCACCCCGACGCCCTGTGGATCCGCGCCGGCCTCCGCTACGCCGCGGCGGACTTCGAGGGGGCGTTGCGCGACGCCGACGCCTTCCTGCTGGCCCGGCCACTGGACGCGGCGGCGCGGTTCGCCCGCGCGGCGGTGTTGCGCGAGTGCGGCCGGCCGGCCGAGGCGCACCGCGAGTTGACGGCGCTGATCCGCACCGCCCCCGACGACGCCGACTGTTACGCCGCCCGCGCCGAGGCGGCGCTGGCCCTGGGCCGGTGGCAAGACGCCGACCTCGACTCGGAGATCGCCGTCGAACTCGCGCCCGGCGAGCCGCGGCACCGGCTGCTGCGCATGAAAACCTGCGTGGTCTGCGGCCGCGGCGACGAGGTTTACGGCCACTTCCGCGCCGGCTACGACGGCAGCGCGACGCGACTCCACACGGCAGCGGGGTGTCGGGTCGCCGTCGAACTCCTGGAGATGGCGGTCGCGGGCTGGCGCTCCGAGTTGACCACGGGTCACGCCGTCGAGTCGTACGACTGGATGGTCAAGGCCTGCCCGGCGTACAACCGGCCGCGGCTCATGCTGGCCGCCGAGTTGCTGGCGTCGGGCCGGCCCGACCTGGCGGAACTCGTCGCCGCCGAGGCGATCGGGCGTGACCCCGAGTGCGCGCGGGCCTACCACCTGCGCGGCAGTGCCCGCGCCGCGCTGGGCCGCGCCGACGCCCTGGCCGACCTCGAGGCCGCCTTCCGCCGGGAGCGGGCCGCCGACATTCGCGTGGAGCTTCTGAACCTCCACCGCGCCGCCGGCCGCTCCGGCGACGCCCGCGAACTCGCCGAGGCCGGCGTCGAGTCGCACCCCGGCTGCGGCGCGTGCCGGCAGTTCCTGGCCGACGACGACCTGCGCCGCGGCGACTTCGCGGCCGCCGAGCGCCACGCGACCTACGCCCTGTGGCTGGCGCGCGACCCGGCCGCGGAGGCGTCGGCCCGCCTGGCGCGCGGCCTGGCCCGCCTGGCGCAAGGCGACGCCGCCGCCGGCGACGACTTCGCCGCGCTGGCGGCTCTTCTTTGACTCTTGTTAGCCGGACGCGCGAGCG
>JANXTD010000715.1 GCA_025352585.1 Fimbriiglobus sp. | reverse complement strand
TACGCCGCGAGCCAACTGTGGAAGGCCGACTGGGAGGCGGCGCGGGGCGACGAGGCCGCCGCCAAGGCCCGCCGCCTGATGGAACAACTCGACCCGCTGCGCGTATAGTACCGACCGACCCGGAGAGACCGCCATGAGCCGTGCCTACCGCATCACCGTGAAAGAGTCCGAGACCCGCGAACTGCGCGGCTCGGACGAGATCTGCACCCAACTCGAACTCCTGGGCATTCTGCCGCCGGAGTCGATGGGCAAGCTCCTCGCCGACGAGTTGAAGGGCCGCGGCTTCGCCGAGAACGACGACGGCACGCTGAGCCGCCGGGACGGCAAGCTGACCGTGACCGTCGACCCGTGCAACGGCGAAGTCTCGGTCAAGAGCGAAGTCGCCGAGGCGGTGACGATCGAGGCCAAGCGTGAGGCGGCCGGCTACGACGACGTGGGGCCGGGCGTCGAAGGGGTGCGCGAGCGCGCCCGCGCCGAACTCAAGAAAGACCTCGACAAGAAGGCCGACCGCGAGACCCAGCGGCTCCAGACGCAGGCGACCGAGGCGCTGGAGAAGCACCTGGCCGAGTTGCAGCCCGAACTGTCGCAGGTCGTGAACAAGATCACCCGCGAGGCGCTCAAGGAGAAGGCCAAGCAGTTGGGGACGGTCACGGAAATCGCCGAGGACGCCCAGACCGGGTCGCTGACGATCAAGATCGAGGTCTAAGATGTCCGGTCGGAACTCTCCGCCCGGACCCGCCTGTCGCCAGACCGAGACCGCATGAGCCTGAGCATCCCCGAGAGTCAGTTGCCGAACTCGCTGACGGCGCAAGAGTCGGTCGAGGCCGCCTACGCCGCGGAGATGGCCGAGGTCGCCGGGCAGATCGTCCGCGGCCTGCCGAGCCTCATCGAGTGCGACAAGGAACTCGCGCCGTACCTGTTCGTCAACCTGCGGGCGCGGCTCCGCGACCAGAACATCCGCTGCATCTACCTCGACGGCCGCCCCCGCGAAGCCGACGCCCAGGGCGGGCCGATGCCGACCGGCCTGATGGGCACGATGATCGCTCAGCTGCGCGAAGCCGTCCGCGGGGCGGTCGAGCGCCGCGTGGTCGTGCTGCCGCACCTCGACCTGCTGACCACCAGTCAGGGCGGCCTCACCGGCGAGGCGCGTGAGGTCATCCCGCTGCTCTACGAGAACCCCGACCTCGTCTGGCTCGGCTTCAAAGACCCGTCGTTCCCGCTGCCGAAAGTCATCGAGAACCTCTTCCCGCACCGCCTGTCGATCCTCGGCGTCAGTCGCGGCCGGCTGACGCGGCTGATCACGCAGAAGGAGTCGCGCAAGTTCGGCCGCGACTTCAACCCGTGGCACCTCTACAAGTACGTTTCCGGCGTGAACGCCGTGCGGCTGCGCAAGCTGCTCTCGACGCTCGAAGGCGAGGACTACCCGGCCGACCCCAAGACGGCGTACCGGCACCTACGCCAGGCGACCCTCACCGGCACGCTCGAAGTCCCCGACATCGACCTGAAGCGTGACATCGGCGGCTACGAGAAGGTGAAGCAGCGGCTGAGCGAAGAAATCCTCGACGTGCTGACGAAGCGCGACCTGGCGACGACGCCGGAGGACGTAACGCGGCTCGAAGAGCTGATCCCGCGCGGCATGATCTTCTGGGGGCCGCCGGGCACGGGGAAGACGTACTTCGCCAAGGCCATCGCGACCGCTATCGGCGCGGCGGTGACGATCGTGTCGGGGCCGGAGCTCAAGTCGAAATGGGTAGGGGAATCCCTGCCCTATGACGAAGAGGTGTTCGTCGTCGTCAACGGCGAAGCCAAGCGTGTCGCAATCGGCGAACTCGTCGAGAATCACCGCGACGGTGACTCGGTGCAGGCGTGGACCTACGACGACCGCGGCCGCGCGGGCCTGCTCCCGGTGACCGGTTTCCTCAAGCACCGCGGGCCGGACTACGTCGATGTGTTGACCACCGAGACCGGGCGTCAAGTGCGCGTCACCGGGGGGCACAGTCTGTTCGTCGAGTCGAACGGCAAACTCGGCGAGGTGTTCGCCGAGCAAGTCGAGCCGGGGGTCACGCGGGTCGCCGTGCCGCTACGGCTAGCGTTACCCGGTGTCGTGACCGAACTCGACCTGCTTGACCTGCTCGCCGGCCGGTCGGATGTCCGCGTCCAGGGCTTCCCGGCAGTCGTTGGCGAGGCTGCGGGCGTCGGCGGGGTCGCCACGGCTCGCGTTCTCAAACCGCTGACTGTTGCCGCGTACGAAACCGCTTGCTCGACGTTGGGGCTGACGGTGGATCCCGCGAGCGTGAACTTATACTGCTGGCACCGCAAGAAAACCCTCCCCGGCGTTTTGCCGCTGACAGCGGATCTCGGCGAGTTCTTAGGCCTGTGGGCCGCGGACGGATGCTACGCGAACACCGGCGTCCGGCTAGCCTGCCACGCCGAACAGTCGGACCGCATCGAAGCTCTGTGCCGCCGACTCTTCGGCCACGTCACGCGCTACCCGAAGCCGAAGTCGCCGAACTCCGTCGATTTGGTCATCAACCACACCCTGCTTCGGCACCTGATGCGCGACGGCCTGGGGATGCTTGACGGCTCCGACCGCAAGCGGGTGCCGGCGTTCGTATTCCTCGCCCCGAAAGCGTTCGTGGCCGCCTACTTGCGCGGCTACATCAGTGGCGACGGCACCTTCAACGGCAAGTCGATCGAGGCCACGACGGTTAG
>JANXTD010000726.1 GCA_025352585.1 Fimbriiglobus sp. | reverse complement strand
GACGGCTCGGTGCTGTTGAGCGAGGCCGACAAGCCGGTCGCGCCGCCGCGCGCTAGCCCCTTCGGCTTCGACGACGGCGAGGCGGTGGTCGCCGTGCGCAAGCCCGGCTCGACGGCCAAGCACAAGCTCAGCGCCGACCGCGCGGCCCCGGCCGCGCCGGCGAAGTCCTCGAAGAAGCTGCTGATGATCGTCGGCGGGGCGGTCGCGCTGGTGCTCACCGGCATCGGCGTCGGCGTGGCGGTCATCGTCTCGGCGCTCAAGCCGGCGGCCCCGGTCGCCGAGGTGGCCCCGCGCAAGGACAAGGAGAAGGACAAGGAGAAGGCCAAGGACAAGGAGGCGACGAAGGCGGCGCGGCCCGGCGGCAAAGTCCCGCCGAACGAGGCGGTGCTGCCCCCGATCCCCCCGCCGCCCGACGACAACCCGGCACCCGCCGCGAACGCGAAGCCGACGGCCGCGGCCAACACGAAGCCGGCACCCGCCGGGAAGGCGGCCTCCACACCCGCCAAGACCGACGCGTCGGCCGGCGTCGCGGTCGGCGGCGTCGCCTTCGACAAGCTGCCCACGCCGCCGGCCGGCGCGCGCAAACTCGTCGCCCCGGCCCGCGCGAGCATCGCCCTCGACGCGCCACTCGACGCCGTGCGGGCCGTGCGGTTCAGTGCCGCCCGCCCGCAGGTCGTCGCCGTGCTGTGGCGGTCGAACGCCGGCTTTCAGGGCGCGGGTGCCAAGGACACCCTCGACGTCTTCCCCGCGAGCGGCCCCCGGCTGGCGCGGATCGACCTCCCCGCCGACGGCCTGGCCCCCGGCGTCCCGCGCCGCTTGGCACTCAGCCCCGACGGCCTGCACGTCGCCACCGAGTTGCCGGCCGGCAAGCTCAGCGTGTTCCTGATCAGCAGCGGCAAGCCGGTGATCGACGGCGTCGACCCGTTCGCCGACACGCCGGACGCCAAGGGCCTCGCCTACGTCGCCTTCCTCGACAACGGGCACGTCGCAGTGATGGACCGCGTCGGTAGTGGCCAGAGTTGGAACCTCGGCACTGCCAAGGGGGTCGCAGGCCCGCCGCGGCCGAAGCGGTCCGCCTTCGGCGCGGCGTTGAGCGAAATCGTGGCCGGGGCCGCGTTCACCTACGTCGGGCCGACCGCCACGCGGGTGACGATGACGCCGGCCGCGGTCGCCGCCGCCGACACGCCGCAGCCCAACGCGAGCGCCGCCGGGTTCAACGCCGCGCCCGGCCCGGTCGCGCTCGCCCTCGACGGGGCCGGCAAGTCGCTCGCCGCGGTCTTCCCCGGCAAAGGCCCGGCCGACGGCTTCGCGCTGCTGTTGAGCAAGCTCGACGACGCCGCGCCGCCCGGCCCGCTGAGCTTCCCGAGTGCCGCCGGCCCGGCCGACGACGTGCGCTTCCTGGCCGGGGACACGATGCTCGCGGTGCAGTCGGCCAAGCGCACCGCGACGACGCTGTTCGACACCGAGAGCCGCAGCGCCGCGGCCTACGTCACCGCCCTGGGGCCGACCCAACAGTTCAGCGACCCCGACGGCCGGCGGCTGTGGTGGCTGCTGCCCGACGCCAAGGACGCCAAGAAGACGCGGCTGCTCGGGGCCAGCGCCGACTTCGACGACTACCAGGCGACGCTCACCGAAGCCCGCGCCGCCAAGCAGCCGGTGGCCTTGGTGGTGACCGAGGCAGGGATCGAGAAATAGTGCAGGGTGTAGAGTGCAAAGTGCAGAATGGAAACTTCCGGAATCGACTCTGCACTCTGCACCCCGGATTTGTGCGACCGGCGGTGAAATTCTTGGCGGGCGGCGCGTAGACTGAGCCGTGAACTTTCCGCCGAGGAGTCGAGCGATGCCGGTCGGTTTCTCCTGGGTCGATCGGCCGCACCTCGCCGGCTTGGCCCAGCCGGACGGCCCCGAGGATCTCGCCTGGCTGCGCCGCAACGGCATCGACGTGCTCGTGTCGCTGACCGAGACGCCGCCGGACCGCCGGCACGTCAACGACGCCGGACTGATGGCCGTCCACATCCCGATCCCCGACATGACCGCGCCGAGCCAGCGCCAGTTCACGCTGTGCGTCGAGACGATCTTGCGGGCCAAGAGGTCCGGCATGGGCGTGGCGTTGCACTGCGCCGCGGGCAAGGGCCGCACCGGGACGATGCTGGCCGGCTACTTCGTGGCCGCGGGGATGTCGGCGGAGCGCGCCATCGAGCACGTCCGCGACCTGCGCCCCGGCTCCGTCGAGACGCCCGAGCAGGAGGACGCCGTCCGGCTGTTCGCCGAGCGGCTGCCGGCCGAGGCGTGACCATCGGTTAGTGCCCCATGCTCGCGGCCCCTTCGGGCGGCGTGCGGCGGCCGTAGAAGCTGTACAGCACCGGGACGAGGTTCATCAACAGTAGCGTCGAGAGCATGCCGCCGACGACCACGATCGCCAGCGGCTGCTGCGCCTGCGAGCCGATCTTCGTCGAGAACGCCGCGGGTAAGAGGCCCAGGATCGCCGCGAGGGCCGTCATCGTTACCGGGCGGATCATCTGGCCGGTGCCGGCGAGTAGCGCGTCCTTCAACTCGACGCCGGTCGCCCGCAAGTTGTTGAAGGCCGAGACGAACAGCAGGCCGTTCATCACCGCCACGCCCAAAATCGAGATGAAGCCGACGGCCGCGGAGATGTTGAAGTTCAGCCCCGCCATCTTCAGCGCCCAGACGCCGCCGATCCCCA
>JANXTD010000692.1 GCA_025352585.1 Fimbriiglobus sp. | reverse complement strand
CCGTAAGGTCGTTGACGCCACACATGCCCACCGCCCGCTTCGACCCTCGCTCGCGCTTCGGGCTAACAAGAGTCGCCTGCTGCGGAGCCACGGGCGGCCGTCACGCCGCGCGCATCACGAGCGCGCCGTTCTGGCCGCCGAAGCCGAAGCTCGTCGAGAGGCCGTAGCTCACGGCCGTCTCGCGGGCCTCGTTGGGGATGTAGTCGAGGTCGCACGCCGGGTCGGGGGTGTGCAAGTTGATCGTCGGCGGCAACACCTTGGTCTTGAGCGTCAACGCCAGCGCCGCGGCCTCGATGGCACCCGCCGCTCCGATGCTGTGGCAGATCATCGACTTGATCGACGACAGCTTCACGCTCTTGGCGTGCTCGCCGAACACCCGCTTCACGGCCGCCGTTTCCATCGCGTCGTTGAGGCGGGTACTCGTGCCGTGGGCGTTGATGTAGCCGATGTCGCGGTGGTCGATGCGGGCTTCACGCAACGCACTCGCGATGGCCCGCGCGCCGCCGCGGCCGGAGGGGTCGGGCTTCGTAATGTTGTAGGCGTCGAACGAACTGCCGAAGCCCAGCACCTCGGCGTAGATGGTCGCCCCGCGGGCGGTCGCACGCTCGTACTCTTCGAGGACCAGCACCGCCGCGCCCTCGGCGATGACGAAGCCGTCGCGCAGCCGGTCGAACGGCCGGGACGCCTCACTCGGCTCGCCGGTCGCGGGGCTGAGCGCGCCGATGGCGGCGTAGCCCAGCAGCATCAGCGGGTCGATGCGGCTGTCCGCGCCGCCGGCGAGCATCACGTCGGCCTCGCCGCGGGCGACGGTGCGGAACGCCTCGCCGATGGCTTGGGTCCCGGCGACGCACGCCGTCACGATCGTGTTGTTCGGCCCCTGGGCGTTGAACGCCATCGAGATGTACGACGCGACCATGTTGGGCAGGTGCTTCAGTAGCCACATCGGGTGGACCGGCGACCCCTCGCCGGGCACGGCCAGCCGCGTGCAGTCGAGTTCGCCGGTGTCGCCGACGGCGCGGGCCAGCATCGGCGCGAGTTCGGCGAGGTCCACCGGGACGACGCCGGTGCCGATCATCACGCCGACACGCTCGGGGTCGGTCGCGTCGGACTCGAAGTCGAGGCCCGAGTCGGCCACGGCCAGCCCCGCCGCGCCCAGCCCCAGGCGGGCGGTGCGGCTCATGTTGCGGAAGTGCTTGCGGCAACTTGCCGGCACCAACGCGGCCAAGTCGTGGTCCGGCACCTCGCCGGCGACGCGGACGGGGTGCCGCGAGGCGTCGAACGCCCGGATCGGCCGGATGCCGCTGACGCCCTCGGTACACGCCGCCCAGAATGGCGCGCGGCCGACGCCGTTCGAGGCCATGACCCCGACGCCCGTGACGACGACCCGACGCATCCCCATCTCTGCACTCCTGCGCAAGAAACTGACCCTCCGTGACGGTCGCCGACCCGCCACTCCGTGCGGTGAACTTCACAAGAGAAAGCAAGCGGTGAGCCGAACGAACCCAACACGAAGAGATTACGGGAAGCCGCAGCAGTCCCAAACCCCCCATCTGATTCATTACCCGCAAATTATGCGCATTTCTAGTGAGATGCAAGCCAATCGCTCAAGTCGGCCGGCCGGGAAGCCGTCGAGTTGCGTCACATATGGCGTGAACGCCCCAGACGGTCAGGAACCGGGCTGCTCAGGGTTGGGCGGCGGCACACGGCCGTCGGCAGGGTGCTTGACGCCCCAGGCCTTGGCGACGTAACTGAGTTGCCCCGCCACGCCATGCAACACCTGCACGTCCGGCCGCGTCGGCTTCGCTCGCACGAGGATTTGCCGCAGGACGTTGAACATGCCGTCGGCCCGGTCGTCCCACAGATACCGCACGGCGACTAGACTTTCGCGCAACTTCGCCAGCATCCGCTCGACATCGCCGTAACTCGCCGGCGGCTCCGGGACTAGCACCGGCGGTTGCGTCACGGCCCAGAGCTTCCGCAGCTCGTAAAGACAGACGGCGACCGCTTGCGCGAGGTTCAGCGAGGTCGATTCCTCGGCCGTCGGGATGAAGACCATCGCCTGGCAGGCGGTCACCTCGGCGACGGTCAGGCCGCTCGGCTCGGGGCCGAACACCAGCGCCGCCGTGGCCGACTGCGAAGCGCCCAGGGCGTCGAGCAGGCCGGGGAGTTGCGCGTCGGGCGTGCCCCAGAAGTTTTGCCGCAGCATCCCCCGCACCTCGCCCGACGTGGCGACGACCCAGGCGCAATCCTCGACCGCCTCGGCCAGCGTGGCGACGACGCGGGCACCGCTCAAGATTTCCTTGCCGCGCGTCGCCATCATCTGCGCGTCAGGGCTGGCGCGGTCGGCGATCGGCGCGACGAGGGTCAAGTCACTCAGGCCGAAGTTGCTCATCGCCCGCGCGACCGCGCCCAGGTTGCCGGCGAAGTGTGGCCGCACCAGCACGATCCGGCAGCGCGATAGCCGCGTGTCGGCGCTCACGACGGGATCGCGTGGCCGGCGGCGGCGGCCCGCGCCCACTCGCCGAGGCGCTTCAGGTCGAGCTTGCCGGTGCTCAGTTCGGGGAACGACTCGACGACGTGGCAGTCGCGGCCGTCGGGGATCCACAGGTTCGGCAGCCCGCTCTTGCGCAACTTGGCGAACAGGTCGCCGAGGTGCGCCGTCACGCACGGCAGGTGCAACACGACGATGCGCTCGCCGCGCTTCTCGTCGGGGGCGGCGGCCACGGCCAAGCGGCGCTCCCCGGCGGCGGCGAGTAACTCGTGCATCTCCTCGTCGAGCCGCTCGAGCGGCACCATCTCGCCGCCGATCTTGGCGAAGCGGCTGACGCGGCCGGTGATGCGGACGAACCCCGAGTCCTCGACGCGGCCCACGTCGCCGGTGACGTACCAGCCGTCGCGCAAGACCGCCGCCGTCTTCTCGGGGCAGCCCAGGTAGCCGCGCATCACGTTGGCCCCGAGGCAGCCCAGCAGGCCCTCCGCGCCGTGCGGCAGCGGCGTGAGCGTGTCGGGGTCGAAGGTCTTGATGCAGACGCCGGGGATCGGCTGGCCCACAGTACCGGGGGCGTGCGCGACCTGCGTCACCCCGCCGGCGGTGGTCGGCGGCAGGTTGAAGCCGACGATCGGGGCGAGTTCGGTGATGCCGTAGCCCTCGTAGGGGTAGACGCCGAAGCGGGCCGCGAACTCCTCGCTCAGTGCCACCGGCAGCTTCTCCGCCCCGCAGACGATCAGCCGCAGCGACTTCAAGTCGTCCGGGCCGGTGCGGCGCAGGTAGAATCGCAGGAATGTCGCGGTGCCGACGAGGATCGTGCAAGCGTACTTCTTACACAGCTCGCCCAACTCCTTGGCGGCCCGCGGGTCGGGGTAGTAGACCGTCTCCATGCCGACGGTCAGCGTCGTCCAGAGGCAGACGGTGTAGCCGAAGCTGTGGAAGAACGGGAGTGTGACGAGGAAGCGGTCGCTCTCGTAGAACGGGATGCCGCGGCGAAAACTCTCGACGTTGGCCGCGACGTTGCGGTGCGACAGCATCACCCCCTTCGGCTCGCCGGTACTGCCACTCGAGAACAGCACCGTCTGCACGTCGTCGAGCGCGATCGTGCCCAGCCCCAACAGCACGCGATCGACGAACCACCCCGGCAGCAGCACCACCGCGAGGTACTTGACGAACTTCGAGCGCGGCGAGATGCCGGCGAGCGCCTCTTCGAGCAAAATCACGGTCACG
>JANXTD010000663.1 GCA_025352585.1 Fimbriiglobus sp. | reverse complement strand
TCTTGTTAGCCCGACGCGTCAGCGAGGGTCGAACGGTCTAGGACAATGCTGAGAGTCGTTGACGGTACGGTCTCCCTCCGATCAACCTTGTTCGTCGAGCGTTCGACCCTCGCCCGCGCGTCGGGCTAACAAGATTCGCCTGCGGCGGAGCTTCCGACCATACCCCATACCCCACACCCGATACCCGATTGGCGACCATGCCTGACGAGAAACCCGCCTTCCGCCCGTTCGTCCCCGACGCCGAGGGGCAGGCCGAACTCACCTTCCTGCCGGTGCTGTTGGGGGCGGTGCTCGGCATCGTCTTCGGGGCGTCGTCGGTCTACCTGGTGCTCAAAGTCGGGCTGACCATCTCGGCGTCGATCCCCGTCGCGGTCCTGGCCATCACGCTGTTCAAGGCGTTCGGCAAGACGACAATCCTCCAGAACAATATCGTCCAGACGACGGGGTCGGCCGGCGAGTCGATCGCCTTCGGCGTCGGCTTCGTCATGCCCGCCCTGCTGATCCTCGGCTACGACATTGACGCCGTGCGCGTGATGACCGTCGGGGTGTTCGGCGGGCTGCTCGGCATCCTGATGATGATCCCGCTGCGGCGGGCGTTCATCGTCAAGCAGCATGGCGAGCTGAAGTACCCGGAGGGGGCCGCGTGCGCCGACGTGCTAATCGCCGGCGAGAAGGGCGGGCCGATGGGCAAGTTGCTCTTCGCCGGCTTCGGCGTCGGCTTCGCCTTCCAGTACGCCGTGCAGGGCTTCAAGCTCCTCAAGGACGGCGTCGAGCTGAAGCTGTACGGCACGAACCTCGCGGGGCAGGCGGTCGGCCTCAAGGCGGGGGTGCTGGCCAGCGAGATGTCGGCCCCCATGCTGGGGGTCGGCTACATCATCGGGCCTCGCATCGCCGGCATCATGGTCGCCGGCGGCGTGCTGGCGTACCTGATCATCACGCCGCTGATCGCCTACTTCGGCGAGGGCCTGGCCGCGCCGCTCGCCCCCGAGACGAAGAAGCTCGTCCGCGACATGAGCGTCAAGGAGATCCGCACGAGCTACGTCCTGTTCATCGGCGCGGGGGCGGTCGCCGCCGGCGGCATCATCAGCATGTTGCAGGCGCTGCCGGTCATCGTCGCCGCGGTCCTCGGCGGCCTGCGCGACCTTCGGTCGGCCGGCGACGGCACCGGGGCGGGCCGCGTCCGCCGCACCGAGCGCGACTTGCCGCTGTCGGTCGTGGTGGGCGGCAGTCTCGGCATGGTCCTCGCGCTGATGGCGCTGCCTCAACTCGGCCTCGGCTTCACCGGAGGCGGGCTGGCCGGGGCGCTGATGATCCTGCTCTTCGGCTTCCTGTTCGTGACGGTCTCGTCGCGGCTGACCGGCGAGATCGGCTCGTCGTCGAACCCGATTTCGGGGATGACCGTCGCCACGCTGTTGTTGACCTGCCTGGCCCTCGTCGGCCTGAGCGAGGTCGGCGTGATCGGCCTGGGCAAGGAGACCAAGCTGCTCGCGCTGACCATCGCCGGCATCGTCTGCGTCGCCTGCTCGAACGGCGGGACCACCTCACAGGCGCTCAAGACCGGCCACTTGCTCGGCGCGACCCCGCGGGCGCAGCAGTACGCCATCCTCATCGGCTCGCTGACCTCGGCACTGTTCGTCGGCTTGGTGCTGATCGCGGTCAACCTCGTCGGCACCATTTACTCGAAGAACGGCCTGCCGAACGCGACGGTCGATGTGAACCGCCTCACCGACACCGGCAAGGTGCAGGCCGGACAATACGCCGACGACCCGGCGACGTACCGCGTCCTCAACATCGGGGCGCGCGAGAAGATCGACCCGACGATGTTCACCGCGGCTCCCGGTCAGCCGCTTGACGTGAAGCCGGGCCGCTACCTGATCGACGACGCCGGCCGATTCGCGTATCTGTGCGACCCGGCCATCAACGGTCAACTCACTCAGAGGGACGACGGCGTCGCGGTGACCCGCTTCGACGCCCCGAAGACGCAACTCGTCGCGCTAATCATCGACGGCATCTTCGACCGCAACTTGCCGTGGGACTTGGTTCTCATCGGCGTGCTGATCGCCATCGGCCTGGAACTCGCCGGGGTGCCGTCGCTGCCGTTCGCGGTGGGGGTTTACCTACCGATCTCGTCGTCGATGCCGATCTTCCTGGGCGGGGCGTTGCGAAGGGCGGTGGACAATATCCGCCGCGCCCCGGCCGACGAGAGCGACAGCAGCCCCGGCGTGTTGCTGAGTTCCGGCTACATCGCGGGCGGTGCCATCGCGGCGCTGCTGGCGACGCTGCTGGGTTTCAGCGAGTCGCTGGAGGCCCGCTTCGACCTGGGCAAGAGCCTGCTCGGGGGCGTCACGGTGTTCAACGTGCCGTGGGCGCAGAGTAGCCTGCCGGTGGCGCTACTGTTTGCCGGCCTGGCGCTGGTGCTGTTCGTCGTCGGCGTCCGCAAGGCGAAGGGACCGGTTTAGAACTTCACCCCGAGCGTCATGAAGTAGGTCACGTCGTTGCGCTTGGCGTTGCCGGGGTCGCTGTCGAACCGGTCTTGCAGGCCGAGGCGGAGCACGAGGCCGTTGGCGGGGTCGAGGACGTGCTCGTAGCCGAGCCGCGCCCGCAGGCGGTACTTCGAGAAGTCGTCGATGCGCGGGTAGAAGTCGAGGACCGACAGGAACGACGAGCGGTCGTTGATCTTGTACTTGAAGTCGTAGCCGAAGACCGCCTCGGGCACCCAGCGGTCGGCCAGGCCGCCGCTGCCGAGTTCGCGCACGGCCCCGGCCCCGGCCCGCACCTTGAACGTCAGGTCGGCGTCGTCGATGAACGTGTAGCCGACGCCGGCGTACACCCCGACGCGGAACTTGTACGCGCGCAACTCGTCGTACTCGACGTTGGTGCTGGCGAACAGGCTCCACGGCGAGCCGGCGAACAAGACTTCGTCGCGGGCGTTCAGCAGGGCCTGCTGGATCGTGGTGACCTTGTTGGCCTGCGTGTACGTGTACAAGAAGTCGGACGTGAAGACGTTGTCGGTCGCCTTGCGGGTGGCGTTGGCGGCGGCGCGGAAGTTGAACAGGTCGGCGTTGCCGCTCGCGCCGTTCAGGCCGGTCTCGGCGCTGCCGCTCCACAGGATCGGCGGCGGCACGACCCGAATCGGCAGCAGCCCGCCGTCGGCCCCCGCGCCAATCGGCGCGAACTCGACAGCTTGCACCGGCGTCACCGGCGGCTCAGCCTTGGGCGGCGCGAAGATCGCGCCGGCCGTGAACGCTTGGTCCGGGGCCGCCCCGAAGGTCGAGCTCCCCCCCGGCGGCTTGAGCGCCGACTGTGCCGACGACACCCCGGCGAGGGCGAGCACCAGTAGCAGCGATGACGTGAGCCGGCTCGAACGCATGGGAAATCCGTGGCGAAGTTGGGAGGTTTGCGTCGCCGCGAATACCTTCCCGACGGTGTCGGGGCAACGGCAAGTTCGTCCCGCGCTCGCCTTGGCCGTTGAACTTCGCCGGGCTTCACGGTTGAACGATCAGGCAAACTTTCCCGAGGAACACCGTCATGAAGATCGTCATCCCCGGCGGCTCCGGGCAAGTCGGCACGATTCTCGTTCGCGCCTTCGTCGCCGCGGGGCACGAGGTCGTCGTGCTGAGCCGAACGCCACACCCGGCCCCGTGGCGAGTCGTAGCGTGGGACGCCGCGACCGTCGGCGCGTGGGCGGCGGAGTTGGAGGGGGCCGACGCCGTCGTCAACCTCGCCGGGCGGAGTGTGAATTGCCGCTACACGGACGCCAACCGCAAGCTCATTCTGGAGTCGCGCACCGCCTCGACGCGGGCCGTCGGCCTGGCGATCGGCCGCGCTGTCCGGCCGCCCCGCGTCTGGTTGCAGGCGAGCACGGCGACGATTTACGCGCACCGCTACGACGCCGCCAACGACGAGGCGACGGGACTCCTCGCCGGCACCGCGACCGAGGTCGGTGCCCCGGACACCTGGAAGTTTAGCGCGACCGTGGCCCAGGCGTGGGAGCGCGCGGCCAACGACGCCGACACCCCGCGCACCCGCAAGGTCCTGCTCCGCGCTGCGATGACGATGAGTCCCGACCGGTACGGCGTCTTCGACGTGCTGCTCGGGCTGGTTCGTCGTGGCCTCGGCGGCACCAACGGCGACGGCCGGCAGTACCTGTCGTGGATCCACGACCGCGACTTCGTCCGGGCCGTCACGTTCCTGATCGGCCGCGACGACCTGTGCGGGCCGGTCAACCTGGCCGCGCCGAACCCGCTGCCCAACGCCAAGTTTATGCGCGAGTTACGCGCCGCCGCGGGGGTCCCGTTCGGCCTGCCGGCGACGCGCTGGATGATCGAACTCGGGACGCGGCTGATGCGCACCGAGAGCGAGTTGGTGCTGAAGAGTCGCCGCGTGGTGCCGACGCGCTTGCTCGACGCCGGCTTCGCGTTCGACTTCCCGACCTGGGCCGGTGCCGCCGCCGACCTGTGCCGGCGCTGGCGGGATTCGCGGGACCGGGCGGGCGCGGCGCGGTAAACTCACCGCACCCCCCACGCACCCCGCGAGACGCCCCGATGCCCCGCTTCTGCGTTCCCGTGGCCCTCCTCGGCGTCCTGCTGCTGTCGCCGTCGGTCGCCGTCGCGCAGCCGACGCCGTTCGCCGCGCAGGCCACCGCGTTCGACACGGAGCGGGCCGAGTCGAAGGCGAGCGTCGCCGACCTGGCCGCCGCCGACGAGTTGCTGACGCGGGCCAAAGCGGCCGACGCCGCCGGCAACGCCGCGCAGGCGCTGCGACTGGCGCGCGAGGCCCGCCGCGCGATCCCAGTGCCGGCGACGCCACTCCCGGCCGGGGTGTCGCGGTCCTTCGGCGGCGGCAGTCCGTTCCGCCACGCCGACCGCGTGACCGGCATGAGCTACTCGCCCGACGGCCGGCGGCTGGCCACGTCGTCCCGCGACGGCACGGTCAAGGTCTGGAACCTCGACAACGGCCGCGAACTGCTGACGTACCGCGGGCACCAGTCGGGCGACGACGACCCGACCAACGTCTTGAAGGTGCCGAACGTCGCCTTCAGCCCCGACGGCAAGTCGGTCGCGTCGAGCGGCGGCAAGCTGATTCACCTCTGGGATGCCGCGACCGGCAAGCTCGCCCAGACGCTCAAGGGCCACACCGCCAGCGCACGCGGCCTCGCCTTCACGCCCGACGGCAAGACGCTCGTGACCGGCGGTGACGACCGCAAGGTCATCGTCTGGGACGTGGCGACGGGCGCGACGAAGTACAGCTTCCCGGAGCAGACCAACCGCGTCGAGGCGGTCGCCGTGTCGGCCGGCAAGGGGGCCTCCCGGACACTCGCCACCGTCAACGCGTCCGGCGAGTTGCTGATCTACCCGCTCGGCGACGAGGTCAAGCCGCAACTGCTCGGGTTGGCCGTGGCCGACGGCGTCGTCGGCGCGGCCGGGGCGTTCGGCGTCGCCTTCGTCGGCGAGACGGGCAACGTCCTCACCGTCGGCGGCGACCCGCGCGTGCGGCTGACGACCGGCCCCGAGGTCGACGCGGCGGTCGCCGGGGTCGGCACGGCCGCCCGCTTCTACGCCGGCCACGCCGGCCCCGTGACCTGCCTGGCCGCGACGCCGGACGGCACCCGCTTCGTCACCGGCGGCACCGACCGCACCGCCCGCGTCTGCGAGACGGCCACCGGCAAGTCGCTCGCCGCGTTCACGAGCGCCGCCCTGCCGACCGCCGGCGAGACGCGCGAAGTCGGCGTCAGCGCGGTCGCCATTTCGCCGGACGGGGCGTCGATCGTCGTCGGCACCGTCGAGGGGCTGCTGCAACTCTGGCCGCTGGCTTCGGACGACGAGAGCCGCCAGCAGGCCGACGCGACCGACTCGCTGTGGAACGTCGCCGTCAGCCCCGACGGCAAGTCGTACGCCACCGTCGGCGCGGACAAGGTCGCCCGGCTTTACGACGCCGCGACTGGCAAGCTCGTCAAGTCGCTGGCCGGGCACACCGCCGCGGTGCCGGCCCTCGCCTACGTGAGTGACAGCGTGCTGGCCACGGCGTCGGGCGACCGCCTCGTCAAGCTGTGGGACACGGCCACCGGCAAGGCGACCGACCTGACCGGCCACACCTCGGCCGTGCTGGCGGTGACGAGTCACGCCGCGAGCGGCCGCGTCTTCTCCGGCGGCGTCGATAAGACCGTCCGCGCCTGGGACGCGGCTGGGAAGCCGCTGTGGACGTGGACAGCGAACTCGCCGGTGACGGCCCTGGCAGCGCGGCCCGACGGCAAGCGGCTCGCGGTCGGCACGGCCGACGGCACCCTGACGATCCTGACCGCCCCCGCGACCGGCGACCCCCTGCGCATCGGGTCCGTGGTGGCGCACACCTCCGGTGTCGGGGCGGCGGCGTTCCACCCCGACGGCACGCGGCTGCTCACCTGCGGCGGCGACGGCCTGGCGAAGCTCTGGGCCGCCCCCGACGCCACGGCCCCGACGCCGCTCGCCCGCCTCGAGCCGGCGGCCGGCGCGGCGCGGGCGTTGGGCTTCGGCACGCCGCCGGTCGGCTCGGCCCCGGCGGTCGCTCCGGCCCCCGGCGCGGTGTCGCCGCTGTCGGCGGTCGCGTTCTCGCCCGACGGCAAGCTGTTCGCGCTGGGCGGTGCGGACGCGGCGGTGCGGCTGTGGAGTACCGCCGGGCTTGCGGAAGTCCGGGCCTTCCGAGGCCACGCCGACTGGGTCACCGGCGTCGCCTTCAGTGCCGACGGCCGCACTCTGCTCTCGACCTCGGTGGATAAGACCCTCCGCCGCTTCGACATCCCGCGCGCTGACACGTCCGCCAACGCCGGGCACACCGGGGCGGTGCAGTCGGTCGCCGTCAGCCCGAAGGGGCTGCTGCTGGCGACCGCCGGGCGGGATCGCGCCGTCAAGATTTGGACGCTGGCCGACGGGCAGTTGGTCGCCACGCTGACCGGCTCCGGGGCGTCGGTCCACGCGATGGCGTTCCTCTCCGAGGAGGCGCTGGCGAGTACCGGCAACGACGGCCGCGTCCGCTGGTGGGGCAAGACCGCGACCGGCTGGCGCGAGACCCGCAGCGCCCCGACCGCGCCGGGCCAGGCCAACTTCTCGCTGCACGCCGACCCGGCGACCGGCCGGGTGGCGACGGCCGGCTCCCGAGCCGACGGCACCTCAACCTTCGAGCTGTTCGACGCCGACGCCAGGCCGCTGACGCAGGTCGTCGAGCGCGGCCGGCGGCTGAGTTGCGCCTGCGTCGCGACCGACCTGGGCCTCGTCGCGACCGGCGGCGAGGACGGGGTCGTGCGGCTCTGGGACTTCGCCACCAAGGAGCGCGTCGGGGCCGACTGGCCGCTGGCCCGCGTCGGCCTGCGCGACCTGGCCTTCTCGCCCGACCAGACGAAGGTCGTGGCCATCGACACCGCCGGCCAACTGCGTATCGCCACGGTCAAGGACCGCGCGTCCAGCGAGCCGTTCGCCGGCGGCCGCGGCCCGATGGGCGTGGTGACGGCCCCCGCCGGCGACCGCTTCGGCGTCTTCTTCGACGACGGCACGGTGAAGACTTGGACGCTGGCCGGAAAGCCGCTGAAGGCGTGGAAGTTGCCCGCCCCCGCGACGAGCCTGGCCTTCACCCCCGACGGCCAGCGCGCCGCCGTCGGCCAGAGCGACGGCACGACGATGCTGCTAGATTGATGGATTCAAAACGTTAACCGCGGAGGAGCAGAGAAGCGGAGAAGACCATAGGACTTACGCAGTTGGTGTGGCACGGGACTTGCGCTCGGCGGGTCCCGCCGGTAGTA
>JANXTD010000645.1 GCA_025352585.1 Fimbriiglobus sp. | reverse complement strand
CCTTGTTCAGCACGTCGGTGAGGTGGACCGTGGCGGGGTGCTGGCCGCAGCGCTGGCAGATCATCGGCGGCACTCCGCGGGCGGCAGTGGACACGGGCGGGGCACTCAGACGCCTTCCAGTTCGCGGATGCGGTCGCGCAGGCGCGCGGCCGCCTCGTAGTCCTCGTCCTTGACCGCCCGCGTCAGCTTCTTGCGCAGCGCCGCCAACTCGCCGGCGTCGCGCGGCGGCTTGGGGACGGCGCGGGCCGGGGCCTTGGGCGACTTCCCGGCGTAGACCGTGTCGCCGTGGATGCTCTCCAACAGTGGCAACAGTTCCTCGCGGAAGTGGTCGTAGTCGTGCGGGCAGCCGAGTCGGCCGCTGTTGCGGAACTCGACGAACTTCAGCCCACACACTTCGCACGGCCGGGCGTCGGGGCCGTCGGCCTCGATGAGTCCCGCGGCCTCGGTGGCGACGAGGGAGGCCGCGTCGATCGCCTCGGCGAAGTCGTCGGCCTCGTCGGCCGCGAGCTTCGGCCCGTCGCCGCCGTCGGGCGAGGTGGAGAGGTAGCGCCGCCCGCACTCCTCGCAGTAGTGGAGTTCCTCGAAGCGGTCGTCCGGCAGGACTTCCGTGATGTGCAGCACCGCCGCCTTGGGGCACGCCCGGCATTTCATCGCTCGCCTCCCCCGATCCCCGTCGCTTCCCGTTCGATTTTAGCACGCCGAGGCGTCGGAGTCATTAGCGCGCGGCCGAGAGTGGCGACCGGCGTCACGCCAGCCCGAGCACGTCGGCCATCGTGTACAGCCCGGCCGGCTTGCCGGCGAGGTACTTCGCGGCCAGCAGCGCCCCGCGGGCGTAGCTGTCGCGGCTGTAGCCCTTGTGGACGAGTTCGAGCGTCTCGCCGAGCGCGCTGAAAATGATCGTGTGCTCGCCGACGCTGTCGCCGCCGCGGACGGCGTGCATGCCGATCTCGCCGCCCGGCCGCTCGCCGACCAGGCCTTCGCGGCCGTGGGCGAGGCGTTCCTGGCCCATCGCCGCCTGGACGATGCGGGCGAACTGCAAGGCCGTGCCGCTCGGCGCGTCCTTCTTGAAGCGGTGGTGCCGCTCGACGATCTCCACGTCGAACCCCTTGCCGGCCAAGGTCTCGCCCGTCAACTTCGTCAGCTTGAAGAGCAAGTTTACGACCAGGCTCATGCTGGGCGAGAGCAGCACGGCGGTGTGGTGCGCCGCCGCGAGGATCTCGTCACGCTCGGCCGGCTCGAACCCGGTCGTGGCGACGACCAGCGGCATCGCCCGGTCGACGCAAATCTTGAGGACACTCAACGTCGCGCTCGGCACCGAGAAGTCGATAACGCAATCGACCTGGGTGCCGCGCGGCAACTCGGCCAGTACGGGGACGCCCAGGATTGGGCCGCCGGCGAGGGTGCCGGCGTCCTCGCCGAGGCGCGGGTGGCCGGGCGAGTCGATCGCCGCG
This sequence comes from Fimbriiglobus sp., assembly GCA_025352585.1. Taxonomy (GTDB): domain Bacteria; phylum Planctomycetota; class Planctomycetia; order Gemmatales; family Gemmataceae; genus Fimbriiglobus. The sequence goes on along the minus strand of JANXTD010000645.1, from coordinate 5,572 downwards.
ACCACTTCGAGGTCGGGGTCTTCGCGGGCCAGGGCGACGAGGCGTTGGCCCATGCGGCCGCAGGCCCCGTGGACGGCGAGTCGAGTCTTCATGGCACCGGTCCCGTGGCGAAAGCGGCGGCGCGGGCCGCGATTGTCCTTGACACGTTGTACGAAAACCGCAACCAATGGGGGTCCGCCCGCGCGCCGCCCGGCGGTGGCGCGGGCCGGGGAGTCGCCCCCGCCACCGCCGGCGTCCTAAGATGCCTGGACGGGGACGACCGGGCCGCTTCAGTAAGAACTCATGCCGATCCTGCTGATACTCCTGACGATCGCCGCCTGCCTGCCGACGAGCCGCTTCGCCCGGCCCGACGGCTTCACGCGTCTCGACTCGGCCGTCGCCACACTGGTCACGATGGCCCTGCCGGTGCTGCTGACCGCGCTAGCGTGCCGGCGGGTGGTCCGCGCCCTCGACGCCGACCCCGCCGCCCGGCCGCGCGTCGCCCGCCAATACAATTGGGCACGCCGCCGGCTGCCGCTGCTGACGCTGGGGGCCGCGGTACTCTCGGTCGCCGGCTGGGGCTGGAGCGACACGGTGGCGCACACTGTTGTCGTCCGCGTCGGCGGCTCGTGGCGGCTGGCCCCGTTCGCCGAGCTGCTGATGCCGCTGCCGTACTTCATCGCGCTCGCGCTCAACTGGGTCAGCCACCACGCCGCGGAGCGGGCGCTGCACCGCACTTCCGAGGCGGCGCGGCGCAACCCCGACGACCCCGAGTCGGCAGAGTTCTGGACCCTGGGCGGCTACGTCGGCTTCCAGGCGCGGCAACTCGCGCTCTCCCTCGGCCTGGCCGTCGGCGTCTGCGCACTCAACTTGACCCTCGCCCGCTTCGCCCCGGAGACGATGGCGTTACCGTCGCTGCAACTCGCCGGCCTGGGCTTCGCCGTCGCCGCCTTCGTCGCCTTCCCGCGCGTGGTGCCGGGTTTGCTGGGCCTCGAGCCGCTGCCGCCGGGGCCGACCCGCGACCGCCTGCACACCACCGCCGACCGCCTGCGCGTGCGATTCACGCGCATCCTGCTCTGGCCGACGCGCGGGCTGATCGTCAACGCGCTGGTGCTCGGCGTTGTCCCGCAGGCGCGCTACGTGATCTTCACCGACCGGCTGCTGAGTGCCCTGACGCCCGCCGAACTGGACGCGGTGCTGGGCCACGAGGCGGGGCACGTCAAGCACGGCCACCTCTGGCTCTACCTGGCCTTCCTGATCCTCAGCAGTGCCTTCCTGGCGGCGCTGGGTGGCGTCGCGGAGCAGGCGTTCAAGGCCCAGGGCTGGACGCTACCGACCGACTACGACTGGGCCTTCGGGGTGCTGCCGCTGGCCGGCATGGGCGTCTGGCTGTTCGTCGTCTTCGGCTGGCTGTCGCGGGCCTGCGAGCGCCAGGCCGACGTGTTCGGCGCGCGGGCCGGCTCGTGCGCCGACCCCTACTGCCGGGGCCACGACGCCGCGACACCCCTGGTGGAAGGCGGCCGGGGGCTGTGCCGGACGGGGGCGACGAACATGATGGCGGCACTCGACCGCGTCGGCGAGACGGCCGGCCTCGACCGCCGCGGCCCGCGCCTGACACTGCGGTTGCGAGCGAAGGCGTGGCTGCGGGCGTGGCAGCACGGCCCGATGTCGCACCGCATCGAGTTCCTGATGCACCTCGCCGACGACCCCGCCTTGGGCGACCGCTCCGACCGCGCCGCGTTGCGGCTGAAGCTGGGCCTGAGCGCGGCGCTGGTGGCCGCCGTCGCCGGGCTGAGCCTCCTCGTCGATTGGGCCGACTTCGTGCGGGCGCTGTGAAGGCGCGCGGGTTTTCGGCTCCGCCGCAGGCGTGTTAGCCCGACGCACGAGCGAGGGTCGCACCGGGCGGCGACAATGTTGACAGGCGAAGACAGAGCCGCCCCGCCGTGAACATCGCCTCCGCTCGCTTCGACCCTCGCTCGCGCGTCGGGCTAACAAGAGTCGCCTGCGGCGGGGCCGAAAGTGTTGTCGGAAGGCCGACGCTGCCGGCTGGGCCTCTGGGGCGCTCAGAACCACTGCTGTTTCATCGCAGTCAAGAACTCGGGCGTGACCGGGTAGCCCGACTCGGACCCGATCACTGCGTCGATGCCGCACCTGGGGCACAGGGCAGTCTGCCCGACCCCCTCCCACTCGTCCGTCCAGTCGCCGACCTTGGACGGAGGGAAGACGGCGCAGCAGTAGAAGCAGCCGCACCGCTCGCTGGCCAGCACCTCGTCGCGGTGGCGGATCGAGTGCCGATGCGCTCGGGCGATGTCCGGCGTTGTCACGGCGATGCCCTTTGTTTGCCGAAGTCGAGTTCCCCTGCGCGGCCGCACAATCTCACGAGCCAGCGGCCAGCTTAATCGACGCCAGTGCCATCGTCAATCACCGCCTCGCGGTCACGCCGTGCGCGGCAGCACGACTAGCTCGAACGGCACGCAGGCGACTTGCACCTGGCTCAGGCCGACGCTCAGGACGCCGCCGATCACGCCGGCCGGGCTTTCCCACGGCACGTGCACGTCGAACTTCGACGGCTTCGACTGGCCCACCCACGCGAAACTCACCAGCGACCGCGCCACCCCCGCGTTCGCCACCGCCAGGTGCAGCCCCACGTCGCTGCCGCGCGGCAGCAGGCGCTCGGCGAAGCCCGACGCCAGCAGGTCCGCGTCGGCGGTGAAGGCGCGCGAGATCGTGCAGACGCTGTTGAAGCTGTCCGGCGGGTGCGCGTAGACGTGGAAGCGGTACGTCTGGCCGGGGGCCAGGCGCGACGGGCCGAACAGGCTGAACTGCACCAGGTCCGCCGGCGGCTGCCACGTCACCACCGACCGCACGCGCGACCAGAACGACCGCGCCAGCTTCGGCGCAGGCGGCACCACGACCGGGCCGAGTTCGGAGCGCGCCGAGCCGTCCGCCAGCGCGGTCCAGATCACCGAGGTCGGCGGCAAGGCGGCCCCCGCCGGCGACCCCAGGCCGGGGCGCGGGGCCGGCGTCGCGTGGCCGGCGGCGCGGCCCCGCAAGACGATCTGCCGGATCGGGTCGGACGGCGGCTCCTCGGTCAGCCCCTCCGGCGGCGGGATCGCCGCGGCCGCGTCGGCGCGGGCCACCGCCTCGGCCTTCAACACGCCGCTCTCGCGCGGCGTGTCGGGCGGCTCGTGCAGGTCGAAGTTGATCGTCTCGGCATCCTCGACCAAAAACGGCGACGGCCCGCCCGACCCCGACCGGCTGCCGTGCGAGCGGCCCATCCCCGACGGCTGCCGCCACCGCGTGGACAGCTGCGCGGCCGACGACACCAGCGGCAGCGGCAGCGCGTCCGTCGGGGTCGTCGCCGCCTCCGGCACAGTCTCGTGCAGCGCCGCCACCAGCAGCGCCAGGTCGGCCGGGCGGTCCTCGGGGCCCTTGCGCAGCAGGTGCTCGACGAGGTGCGACAGTCCCTCCGGCACGCGCGGGTTGCGCGACGCGGCCGGCAGCGGCTCCTGCGTCTGGTGCGCGATCATCTTGTCCACCGCGTTGCCGTCCGGGAACGGGTAGTCGCCGGTGAGCAGGTAGTACAGCACGCAGCCGAGGCTGTACAGGTCGCCGGCCGGGGTCCGCGCCGTCGGGTCGGTGAGGGTCTCGGGCGCGGCGCAGTCCATCATGTTCATCGCCACGTTGGCCGTCGAGATGGTGTCCATCAGCGACTCGCCGTCGGCGATGTTCTCGCTCAGGATCGCGCCGATCCCCAGGTCGAGCAGCCGGGCCTTGCGGTCGGTGCCCAGGAGCAAGTTCGACGGCTTGATCAGGCCGTGGGCGATCCCCGCGGCGTGGCAGGCGGCCAGCCCCTCGAGTGCTTCGCCGATGAAGCGCACGGCGTGGGCCGGCGGCAGCGGGCCGGCGCGGCGGACCAGGCTCTCGAAGGTCTCGCCCTCGACGAACGGCCAGACGAGGTAGTGCGACCCCCCGGCCGTGTCGATGTCGACGAACGGCACGAGCGCCGGCAGCGGGGGCATGGCCGCGAACGCCGCCACCTGACGCTTGGCCTGGAGGACGTTCCACAGGCTGCGCAGCGGCAGGAGTTTCACCGCGAAGCGCTGGCGGGTCTGGGTGTGGACGGCGCGGTAGACGGTGCCGAGGCTGCCGCTGCCGACCGGCTCGACGAGGAGGTACGGCCCCAGCAACAGCGACGCGGCCTTGCCCGCGAGGGCCGTCTCGGCCTGGTAGGCGCTGACCAGCCCGCCCTGGGCCAGGAAGTCCGCGAGCGCCGGGGCGTCGAGGCCGGTGCCGGCCTTCTGGAAGTCGCCGTAGATGGCGTCGCAACTCTCGGCCGGGACGATCCGGGCCGACGCGAGTTCGCGCAGCAGCCAGCGGGCGTCCGTGGCCGGGGCCGTCGCGGGGTTCGTCGCGCTGTTCGGGGGTGCCGTCATGGTGGGGTTACGCTAGGGTCACCGGGCGGGCGTGACGACTGGCCCCGGCCCCCGCGGGGGAAAACCCGGATTCCGCGAGCCGGCGGGGCGGGGCCGTGCTAACGAAGCATAGTCCACGAATGGCGGGGCGGAACGCCGAAAGCCCCGACGCCGAACGTGGGGCCGGGGAATCTCCCCCGGCCAGGGGGAATTTCCCTTGCACTGGTGCGTAGAATGTGACAACGGGGGTCCAGGCACCCCCCACCCGTCCGATCCCTTATTCGGAGTGATGCCCATGAGCCGTTCCTCCCAACAACGCCCCGCGGATTCGTCGGGCTCCAGCCGCCGCGAGGTGACCGCTCTCGACCTGCGAACCGCCCGCAAGATGCTCCCGCTCGTCAAGAGCATCCTCGCCGACATCCGGACCTACCACGTGAGGCTCAACGAACTCAACCCCGAGCAAGACCGCCTCGAGCGCAACCGCCGCACGCTCAACTGGGGCGAGCGCGACCGCCGCTACAACATCTCCGAGGACATCCGCGTCGCCGAGACGAACCTGAGCACCGCTGTCGGCGAGCTGGGCGACCTGGGCGTCGAACTCGTCGATGTCGAGGCCGGGGCGATCGACTTCCCGACGCGCATCAACGGCCGCTCCGCCGCGTTCTCGTGGCAAGCGGGCGAGGAGGCCGTGGGCTTCTGGCACTACAAGGGCGAGGGCACCCGCCGCCCGATCCCCGCCGACTGGATCACGAGCCAGAACCAGGCGCTGCCGGTCTAGCGGCGACTCCCACGACGTTCGCAACGCACTCGGCCGCCGGGAGACCCCCGGCGGCTTTTTCGTAACTTCCCCGGCCGGCGGCTTGCGTCCCGGCGTGGCGTGACCTAGAGAGTGGTGCCCCCGCGGCGACCGGCTCGGCCGGAGTCACCGAGGGGGGCGGCGGCCCGCAGTATTTGTGCGGCTCGCTTCGATGAAGTCGAGCTTTCTCCGTTCCGAGGGGGGAACGGTTTCAGCGGCCAAGCTACGACGTGGGACGGACGGGACTCGCGAGTAGGCACGGCGACCGCCCACCGAGGAATCGGTGGGCGGTTTTTTTACGTCGGTGCCCCCGCACCAGCCGACGGCGAGCGGGGACGAAGTCGCCCGAGACACCCCAACTCGTAAAACAGTTTTGCCGCGG
>JANXTD010000630.1 GCA_025352585.1 Fimbriiglobus sp. | reverse complement strand
CCGCCGGACGTGGCCCAGGCCGGCGCGGGGGCCGCCGTCGTCGCGCGGCTGCCGAACACCGGCCAGTACCTCTGGGCGCTGCCGACGGGGATGCCGACGCACCGCGTTTACCTGCGGGTCACGGCAACCGACCGGGCCGGCAACCGCAGCGAGGTCGTCACGCGCGAGCCGATCACGGTGGACCTGATGCGGCCCAAGGCGCGGATCGTCGCCCCGGCGTCCGGGAACTGACAGCCGGACCTGAACGGCCCTGCGCCCCGACAATAGCCCCGACCCACCGGCGGGCCGATTCCGGGGAAAGTTGCCGACGCGACCCGACAACTGCACCTATGATTGGCCGAACTGTCCCGCCCCCTGTCCGCCGGTGCGGCCGACCCCATGACCGAGAAATTCACCGAGACCTGGGTCACCGCGCCGATGCCGGTGCTGAGCGGCGGTCACCTCGAAGCGTGCCTGGTCCACATCTACCCGCGCGGCGCGGCGATGGGCAAGCGCTACGCTTTGGGCAACGCCTCGTGGCTGCTCGGCCGCGACGAGGAGTGCGACCTGCGCACCTCCGAGAACTCCGTCTCGCGCCGCCACGCCAGGCTTGACCCGACCCCGGCCGGCTACGCCGTCACCGACGTGGGCAGCACCAACGGCACCTTCGTCAACGACGCCCCGGTCCGCGGGGCGTGCGTCTTGCGCGACGGCGACTACCTGCGCGTCGGCAACTGCATCTACCGCTTCCTGGCCGGCGGCAACATCGAGAGCGAGTACCACGAGGAGATCTACCGCCTCACCATCGTCGATGGGCTGACGCAGATCCACAACCGCCGCTTCCTGCTCGACCTCCTGGAGCGCGAGCTGGCCCGCTCCGTGAGGCACTTCCGGCCGCTGTCGGTGCTGATGATCGACCTCGACCGCTTCAAGGTCGTCAACGACGAGCACGGCCACCTCGGCGGCGACTACGTGCTCCGCGAACTCAGCGAGCGCGTGCGGCACAGCGTGCGGCGCGAGGACCTGTTCGCCCGCTACGGCGGCGAGGAGTTCTGCCTGGTGCTCGTCGAGACGCAGCGCGACGCAGCGATCGAGGTCGCTGAGACGATCCGCGAGGTCGTCGCCGCCCGGCCGTTCGTCTTCGACGGCAAGGCGGTCGCGGCGACGGTGAGCGTCGGCGTGGCGACGACGCAGGGCGAGAAGCCGCTGGCCCCCGCTGAGCTGCTGCGCGCCGCCGACGACCGGCTCTACGCCGCCAAGCACGCCGGCCTCAACCGCGTCGTGGCGTGACGGAGGGTCCACTCGCCACGCCTTGAGTATGGGGCAGGCCGACTCCGCTAGCTGCGACGTGCCTGCCCGACTCACTTCGCGACCGCACATCTACGCTTTCTTTCGGGACACTCTGTCCGATTGCCAGATATTTCAATAATCACGTTTGTACACGCTACAAGTGCCTACGCACCGTCATGTCATTCCTCCACCTAGCGGCTACGGTGCCGCGCGTCCGATCTGGAACCGAATCATGTCACGGCCCCATCTGGTTCACGTCGGCACCACGCGCCCGGCCGGGTTCAAGCCCGGTCTGGAATCCCTTGAAGATCGGGCCGTCCCGTCCTCGATGGTGTGGGCCAACCGCGGGCAGGAGTCCGACCGGTTCGTGGCCGTGTTCGGGGCCAACGCCGAGGCCGCCCGCAAGGTGGTCGATTACTCGCTGGCGTCGTGGGGCAAGGTGATCGTCAACCTGAACCAGCCGGCGATCGACGCCAGCCCGGACAAGAACACCATCACCTTCACCGTCCGGATGAGCACCGACAAGGGCAACGGCGGCTCGGCGTCGGCCAACACTTACGCCTACCCGACGGACGCGGACAAGGAGGGCGGCCGCAACGGCTACCCGACGACCGGGACGATCAGCCTCGACGCCGGGGTTGACGGCCAGCCGGACAAGGGCTGGTGGATCGACCCGAACCCCGGCGACCTCACGCCGTTCACCAACGTGCTCAGCCCGTTCGCGGCCAACCGCGGGCGGAACGCCGTCGGGGTGGACATGGTGGACATCATCAACGGCGAGATCGCGCACGTCCTCGGCCTGTTCAGCGGCCAGGCCCGGCTGCAGACGCCGCTGGCCGGCACGCTCACGAAGGTCGCCCCGGCCGTCGAGGACCGCCACAGCGACGGCAAGGCCGGCTTCTACTACGTGTTCGACGGCCCGAGCGTCACCCAGCTGCTGACCAGCTACGACAGCGGGGCCGGCGACACCGGGGCCGCCATCCACACGCCGCAGCCGAGGGACACCAACCTGCCGGTGCCCTTCGCCAGCAAGTTCCGCGGGGCGGTGACGCTCACCGGGGCGCTCGACGCCGGCAACGCCGTGGGCGGCAGCCGGGTGATCCCGTCGGACAACCTGATGCTGCTGTTCAGAGACGCTTACGGCTACGACGTGCTGCTGCCGAGTACCCAGCCGGGGGGGACGTTCAACGCCTCCGTCACGCCCGCCCGCCGGCTCGTCATCAAGGGCGGCCCCGACGGCGACGCGACGCCGACCGGCGACGTGAGCACGGGGGGGGCCGCCGCGCCCGGTGGGGACGGGCACGGTGCCGGCCACGGCCTCGGGCCGCAGTACCTCGACAACGGCCCGGCCAGCCCCGACCGCATCACGCTCAAGCGCGACGGCGACTTCGTGGTCGTGACGATCGAGCCGGGCCGCGGCGGGCCGCTGCCGAACACCGACCGCAACGCCGTCGGGGCCGCGCGGCCGATCGTCACCCGCGTGCCGCTGGCGTCGTTCACCTCGATCGAACTCGACGCCGAGGGGGGCGACGACACCGTCGTGCTCGACCTGTCGGGCGGCAACTTCCTGCCCGCCGGCGGCTTCGACCTCAGCGGCGGCGACGGGGCCGACAAGGTCATGGTCGTGGGCGGCGGGGCGTTCAAGACCGACGGCCGCACGCTGACCTTCCCCGGCATGGGCACGGTCCAACTCGGCAGCGTCGCGCGGCTCGACGAGGCCACGGGGCTGAGCGCCAACACCACCCAGGGGGCGGCCGTCGTGATCGAACCCGCGGCCGTCAAGCTCGCGGCGGGCAGCCCGCTCGGATTCGCCACGGTTACCCGGCCGGCCCGCGGCAAGGTCGTTGTCAACCCCAACGGCACCCTCTCGTACACCCCCGACCGCGGCTTCCGCGGGGACGACACCTTCAACGTCACCCTGAGCGACGGGACGACCGACGGCAGCGGCGACGCGGTGACGTTCCCCGTGAGTGTCCGGGTCAACGCGTCCCCCGGCCTCGTCGGCGTGCCGACGACCGCCGTCGGCGGCACCGACGGCACCTTCCGCGTCGTCACTGCTGGCAAGGCCGGGGCGGCCGTCACGCCGTTCCTCAGTTTCACCGGCAGTGTGCGCGTCGCGTCGGCCGACCTCAACGGCGACGGCGTCCCGGACACCGTCGCCGGAACCGGCCCCGGCTCCGCGACGCACCTGCGCGTCCTCGACGGCAAGACCGGCGCGGAGCTGTTCGCGGTGGACCCCTTCGAGGCGAGCTTCACCGGCGGCGTCTTCGTGGCGGCCGGCGACGTGAACGGGGACGGCACCCCGGACCTGATCGTCTCCCCGGACGGCGGCGGCGGGCCGCGCGTGCGAGTCTTTAGCGGTAAGGGCTTCGGCCAGCTCGCCGACTTCTTCGGCATCGACGACCCCGCCTTCCGCGGCGGGGCGCGCGCCGCCACCGGCGACCTCAATGGCGACGGCGTGGCCGACCTCGTGGTCAGCGCCGGCACCGGCGGCGGCCCGCGGGTGGCGGTGGTCGACGGCAAGTCGAACTTCGCCCGCAAGCTCGTCGCCGACTTCTTCGCCTTCGAGAACTCCTTGCGCAACGGCCTCTTCCCGGCGGTGGGCGACGTGGACGGCGACGGCCTGTCCGACCTCGTCGCCGGGGCCGGGCCGGGCGGCGGGCCGCGCGTCGTGGCCTTCTCCGGCCGCGACCTGCTCGCGGCCCCCGCCGTCCAGACCCGCCTCGCCGACTACTTCGCCGGCGACCCCAACCGCCGCGACGGCGTGCGCGTCGCGGTCAAGGACCTCGACGGCGACGCCAAGGCCGACGTGGTGGCTGCCGTCGGGGCGACGGTCCTGGCCTACAGCGGCAAGGGGCTGAAGCCCGGCGCGGTGACCGCCGACCTGTCGCCCGACCTGCTGCCCGGCCAGTCCGGCGGCGTGTTCGTCGGCTGACGCCACTCCGTGTGCCCG
>JANXTD010000599.1 GCA_025352585.1 Fimbriiglobus sp. | reverse complement strand
CCTCGACCCGCACCGGCTTCTCGCCGGCCATCCGGGGGACGACCGTCGGGGCGGGCGACACCTTGACGACATCGACCGACCAGTCGGTGAGGCCCTTGTCGTAGACCCAGCGGTCGAAGAGTTCCGTCCACTGCGGGGCGGTCGCGGGGCCGGCGTAGGCGGCCAGCTCGGCCTTGAGCGTCTCGGCGGAGAGGAGTTTGAAGCTGTACTTGTGGACGAGTTCGCGCGTGAAGTCGAGGAACGCGGCTTCGCCGAGGCGGGCCTCGATGAGCGCGAAGACCTTAGCCGCGGTCGTAGGCCCCGCTGAAGAGGCCGACGAGGTGGCCGAACTCCGGCAGTGGGCCGGCGGCGGCGGGGGCATCGCGGCGGCGGATCGCCCCGTAAATGCTGGCGTTGCGGTAGTTCTCGCGCTTGATGTTCGGCAGCCAGCCGCCGCCCTCGGGCCACGTCAGGAACTCGTTGTTGCGGCCGACCTTGGTGTCGAGCAGGCGGTGCGTGAAGTAGGTCGCCGCGCCCTCGTCCATGAAGGTCTCGCTGTAGCCGTTGGTGCCGACGAGGTTGTACCACCACTGGTGGCAAATCTCGTGGGACACCAGGTACTCGACGTAGCCGCGGGCGAGGTGCGGCATGTCGAAGACGCGCTCGTCGACCATGACGATGCCGCCGCACTCGTTGCCGTTCCAGCCGAAGTAGCTCTCGGCGATCGTGAAGTGCTCGTAGGGGAACGGCCCGAACCAGGTCGCGTAGACCGGCAGCGCGACCGCCGCCATCTTGAGCATTTCGCGGGCGTAGAACTCGTGCCGCTTCAGGGCCAGCACGCGCAGCTTGACGGTGCGGCCGTCGGGCATCGGGCAGTCGGCCTTGAACTCCTGGTACTTCGCCGACGCGAACAGCGCGAAGTCCCGGCCGACGAACGGCTTCATCGTGAGCGTCTTGCGGCCGCCGCTGACGCGCTCGGACGCCACGTCGGCGGAGCAGCCCAGCGTGTGGTCGGCCGGCACGGTGACGCTCGCGGTGTAAACGCCCGCCTCGTTCCAGAACGGCTGGTGCCACGGCACGAACGGCATGTCGTGCCAGCCGCGGTGGTTGTAGTACGCCAGCACCGGCATCGCGTTGACGAGGTACGTCACGCCGTCCCAGGTGCCCCAGCGGCCCTGCGTTTCGGGCAGGCGAATTTGCCCGTCGAGCGTGACGGTGACGCTGCCGCCGGGCGGGACTTCCTCGGGCAGTTCGACGGTGAACGCCGTCTGGTTGTCGGAGCGGCGGGCGAAGGTCAACGGTTGGCCGTCGGCGGCACTGACTTTGACGATGCGGCCGTGGCCCCCGCGCTTGTCGAGGCCGTAGGAGGGTTCGAGGCGCAGCAGTTCGAGGGTCTTGGCGAAGAGGAGTGAGTCGCCGGCGGGGACGCGGAACATCGGGTAGAAGTTGAACACCAGTTCGCGCGTCGGCCGGGTCGAGGGGTTGGTCCAGGTCACCTTCGCCCGGAACTGCGTGAGCCGCGCGGCCGGGTCGATGTCGATGCTGAGGTCGTAGCGCGGCAAATCGGGCGGCGTCGGCGGCGCGTCGGCGGGCGCGGCCCGGCCGGTTGCCAGCAGCGCCGCCAGGATGAGCCACCGCCGGGCCAGCATCAGTCCACGCCCCCCACGCCGTCAAGAACCGCCCGGCGAGATACCCGAGGCGGCGCGGCCGGTCTACCCCGGTCTCGGTGCCGTCGGGTACAATCCCTACTCGTTCGCCGCCCGAGGAGTTCCGATGTCACTGCCGAAGCCGCCGGACACGTTCGTCGAGTTCTCCCGTGAGTTCCCGGCCGTCACCGAGGCGTGGCAGCAGATCCAGCTCGCCGGCGAGCAGGGGCCACTCGACGCCAAGGCGCAGCGGCTGGTGAAGCTCGCCATTGCCGTCGGCACGGGGCGCGACGGGGCGATCAGCTCGGCCGTGCGCAAGGGGCTGGCGAGCGGCGTCACGGCTGCGGAGATCGACCAGGTGTTGGCACTCGCCGCCGGCACGATCGGCTTCCCGGCGACCGTCGCGGCGTACACGGCCGTGCGGCGGGCGCAGGCGAAGCCGGCCAGCGGGGCGTGAGGCGGTCGGCGGCTGTATCCAAAACGAGGGGGGTGTGCGGTGGCGGAGGCGTTTACGTTCTTCTGGAAAAGTCCGCTGAGCCAGTGGCAGCGGTCGCCGTTCGTCGTCGGCGGCGTCGCGTTCACGCACGCCGAGCAGTTCATGATGTACGCCAAGGCGTTGCTGTTTACCGACCGCGACGCGGCCGAGTCGATCTTGCGTGCCACAACGCCCCGCGAGCACCAGGCGATCGGGCGGGCCGTGCGCGGCTTCGACGGGGCGGTCTGGGCGCTGTTCCGCGAGGGCATCGTCTACCAGGCCAACTACGCCCGCTTCTCGCAGAACCCCGACCAGCGCGAGCTCCTGCTGGCCACGCGGGGCACGACCCTGGTCGAGGCGTCGCCCCACGACCGGGTGTGGGGCATCGGCTTGTCCGCGGACGACCCGCGGGCGTCCGACCGGTCGCAGTGGCCTGGCCTCAACCTCCTCGGGCAGGCTCTGACCCAAGTTCGCGACGCGCTGGCCGCCGGCACGGCCGCCCACCCCGCGACCGCGACGGAGTAGGGGCGTAGGCCGCAACCCCTTGGACGCTTTGCACTTCCCAATTCCGACGACGCCCTTACACTGGTGACTTCGCGGGTCGCCGTGCGCGGGGACTCGTTGACGCGGAGCCGGGGTCCGAAAGTGGGGCACTCACTTCTTTCGAGAAGACGCAGTCGCCTCCCCCTTGTGCTCCCCCTTGTTTGCCGTGTCGGCAAGCGTGTGTGAGGTGCCTCATGGCCAAGAAGAACAAGACGAGCAAGTCGGTCAAGAAGCGGATCAAAGCGACCGGGGCGGGCAAGCTCAAGCACGCCACCCCCGGCAAGCGCCACCTGAACGCCCACTTCACCCCCAAGCGTCGCCGGCAACTGCGCCGCCAGGGCACGATCACGGGCGCGATCGTCAAGAAGTACCTCATCGCGATGGGCGAGTACTAACCCCCGCTTCCGGACTCGACTTCCCCTCACACACCCACTCTGTTGAAGGATCACGACTATGGTTCGCGCCGGTAGCGGCAAAACCCTTGCGGCCCGCCGCAAGCGTACCCGCAAGCTCACCAAAGGCTTCCGCCTGAGCCGCCACAACCTGTTCCGCCAGGCGATCGTCACGCTGATCCGCGCCCGCGCCTTCGCCTTCCGCGACCGCAAGGCCAAGAAGCGTCAGTACCGCCGGCTCTGGATCATCCGCATCAACGCCGCCTGCCGGATGCGTGGCATGCGCTACTCAGAGTTCATCAACGGCCTGCAACGCGCGAACTGTATTTTGGACCGCAAGTCGATGTCCGAGGTCGCCATTCACGACCCCGCGACCTTCGACAAGCTGGTCGAACTCGCGCGGGCCAACCTGCACCCCGACATGGCCATCGCCCACGCCCACGGCGCGAAGAAGTAGGCACTTCGGATTCAAGAGAAGAGTTTTGCCGCGGAGACGCAGAGGCGCGGAGAAGACCAAAACACCAGATTCGGTTTAAAACACTGAATTTGTTTTTGGTCTTCTCCGCGCC
>JANXTD010000596.1 GCA_025352585.1 Fimbriiglobus sp. | reverse complement strand
TGCGTCGGCTTGATGACCAACTCGGGGACGTGGACCGACGGCGGCAGGTTGCACACGTACAGGATTGCGTCGGCCACGTCTTCGGGCCTCAGGATCGCGGCCCGGTGGGCGTCCGTCACGGCCGTCGGGCGGTGGGCCAGGATCGGCGTGTCGATCTCGCCGGGGCAGACGTTGCTCACGCGGATGCCCGAGTCCTTTTCCTCGTTGGCCAGCACCAGGCCCATGCCGCCCATGCCGAACTTCGCGGCGACGTACGCGGCCCCGCCCAGGGGGTTGGCCCGCTTCCCGGCCACGCTAACGACGTTCACGATCACGCCGTCCTTGCGGTCCAGCATCTGCGGGAGTACGGCGTGCGTGCAGTAGAACGCGCCGTCCAGGTTGGCGCGGATCATCGCGTCCCACGTCTCGGGGGTGAGTTCGCGCATCGTCCGGGCCTTCAAGTTGGCCCCGGCGTTGTTGACGAGGACATCGACGCGGCCGAACTTCGCCGTCGCCGCGTCGATCAGCGCCCGGCACTGCGCCGCGACGGTCACGTCCGTCGGCAGACTGATCAGCCGTTCGCCGCCGTCCAGCTCCCGTACGGCGGCGTCGAGCTTACCGGCGTCGCGGCCGGCGATGGCGACGTTGGCCCCCTCCGCCAGGAAGGCCTTGGCCGTCGCCAGGCCGACGCCGGAGCCGCCGCCGGTGACCACGACCGTTTTCCCGCTGAGTCTGGTGAACATCGGTTGACCCCGCCCCGCCCCGCCCGATAATGCCAGTTGACGCCGGGCTATCGTATGGCCCGCCGGCCCCGACGAACCGTACCGAGAGAACGACGATGAACAGCGACCTGCGCCGCCGGACTGACGACCTCACCGCCAGGTTGGCCCAACTCCGGGGGTCACTTTGACTCGGATGGCAAAACTGTCGCCCGCGACCAACTCGACGCCAAGCAGGCCGAACCCGGCTTCTGGGACAACCAGGAGCGTGCGAAGTCCACGATCACGCAAATCAAGCAGTTGAACGCCATCCTGAAGCCCTACGAGGGGTTGAAGCGGGCCGAGGCCGACCTCGCCGCGATGGCCGAACTCGCCGACGAGGACGCCTCGTTCGAGGCCGAGATCGAGCCGGTCCTGGCCCAGGCCGAGAAGGACTTAAACGCCTTCGAGCTGAAGGCGATGATGTCCGGCAAGCAGGACGGCGCGAACGCCGTCGTGACGATCAAGCCGGGCGCGGGCGGCACCGAGGCGTGCGACTGGACCGCCATGCTGTACCGCATGTACGTCCGCTGGGCGCAGGCCCACGGCTTCAAGATCGAGGACGTCGACGAAGAAGCCAACATCGAGGCGGGCTTGCAGTACGTGACCTTCAAGTTGGTCGGCGAGTACGCCTACGGCTACATGCAGAGCGAGATCGGCGTCCACCGGCTCGTGCGCATCAGCCCCTTCGGCGACGGCGGGACGCGCCAGACGAGCTTCGCGGCCGTGGACGTGATGCCCGAACTCGACGACACCATCGTGATCGAGGTCAACGAAAAAGAACTCATCATGCAGACGTTTTGCTCCGGCGGCCCCGGCGGCCAGCACCAGAACAAGACGCAATCCGGCGTCCGGCTCATCCACAAGTCCGGCGTGCGCGGCGAGAGCCGCACCGAGCGCAGCCAGCCCAAGAACTACAACAACGCCCTGGCGCTGTTGAAGTCCCGGCTGTACGCGATCGAGGAGCAGAAGCGTCTCGGCGACATTGCGAATCGGTACGACGCCAAGGGCGAAATCGCCTTCGGCAGTCAGATCCGCAGCTACGTGATGCAGCCGTACACCTTGGTGCGCGACGAGCGTGAGGGCGTCGAGGTGAAGTCGCCGGCGATCATGGCGACCTTGGACGGCGACCTCGACGAATTCATGCAGGCGTACTTGCGCCACAAGACCTTGAAGCTGAACAAGGTCAAGAAGTAGTCGCACACGGCCGGCGCGGGGTCACCAGCCCCGCGCCGCCAGCGCGAATAGTGCCAGAATTGCGACGATGACTAGCGGCTTCCACCAACTCCAGCCGGCCCCGCGGGCCGGGGCTTGCGCCGCCAACGCCCGCGGGACGCCGCGCAACTCCTCCGCGAAGGTCATCACCGTCGCTTGCCGCGCTGACGGGTTCAGCGCGAGCGCCCGCATCACCGCGTTCGACGCCGCCAGACCGACGTGCGGGGCCAGTTCCGTCGGCGTCGGCAACCGCGTGCCGGTGCGGCGGTCCTCGGCCCGCACCGGCGGCCGGCCGGTCAGCGTGTGGTAAATCGTCGCGCCGAGGCCGTAGATGTCCACCGCGGCGGTTTGGACCAGCCCGCGGACCTGCTCCGGGGCCATGTACGCCTCGGTGCCGACTTGCGAGCGGGCGTCGGAGCGGGCGAAGCTCTTGGCGATGCCGAAGTCGAGCAGCACGATGCGGCCGTCGTCGCAGGTCATGACGTTGCCCGGCTTCACGTCGCGGTGGACGACCCCCTTGGCGTGCGCCGCCGCGAGCGCCGAGCCGACCGCCGTGCCAATCACGACCGCGTCCGCCTCGCCGAGGCCGCCGTGCTTGACGAGGTGCTGGTGCAGCGTCGTGCCGCGGAGCAGTTCCATGACGATGTATAGGGTGCCGTTCTCCTCGAAGAGTTCGAGCACGCGGACGACGTTGGGGTGCTTGAGGCTCTGCACCAGGGCGAATTCGGCGCGGGCGCGGCGGGTCAGTTCGCCCCAGTCTCGCGTCTTGCGGACGGCCTGGCGGGTCCAGAGGCCGAGGAAGGTCTTGCGGCGTGCCTCGGGCGGGAAGAGTTCCTTGATGGCGACCTCGTGGCCGTCGCGGGTGAGCGCCCGGTAGACGAAGCTGAAGCCGCCTTGCCCGAGGAGATCGACGACGCGGTACGCCCCGCCCTGCAACCGACTTTCGGGGGCGAGCGATTGAGCAACCGCGTTCATGGGGGCCTCGGGCGGGGTGGGACCGTCACCCAGAGTTTCGCCGGCGGGGCGGGGGGATTTAAGGGCGGCTCTTGTTAGCCCGACGCGCCAGCGAGGGGAGCAAGTCCTATTGGACAATGCTGGTGGGGGACGACAAGGCCGTCACCCCCCCCCATCGGCGGCGGCGTCAGGGATTTGTTCCCCTCGCTGGCGCGTCGGGCTAACCGAAGTCGCCGCTACCGCCCGCCGGTCTTCGCCAGGAACCGCAGCGAACTCGTCGGCGACAGGCCGAGTTGGCAGACCGTGTCGAAGCCGTAGGCCTGCAACGCCTTCGCCATCTGCTCGGCCTCGTCGAGCGTCGGGGCGCGGAAGAGCAACCGGCCGGTGTCGTCGTAGACGCCGTAGCCGGCCTCCGCGGCCCGCACCTTGACCGCCTTCGCGTCGAAGCGGCGGCCCTGGGCGTTGAACGGCACCCGCGTCGGGGCGACGCCGTTGACCAGGAAGAAGCCCATCTCGCCGAGCTGGCAGTGCTCCGTGAAGCGGTAGTCTTGCACTAGCTTGAGCGCGTCGCGGGCCGCCCACTCGTTCGCGCCGAAGCGGGCCAGCTCGTCGGGGCCGCTCGCCAGCACGTAGACGCCCTTGTCGCGGCGGACTTCGACCTTGCGCGGGTCGAACTTGACCATCTCGCCGGCGAAGCCGACGCCGGCGATCGGGATGCCGGTGCGGCCCATCGCCGCCTCCGCGGCCGCCTGCCCGAGAACCGCCACGGCCGCCTGACTGCCGCCGCGCGGGGACTTGTCCGGCGGCGCGGCGGGGGCGGCGTAGAGGTACGAGAAGCTCGGCACCGGGTAGCCGACGTGGCCGACGGAGTTGAAGCCGTACTTGCGCACGACCGCCGCCGCCTGCTCCGCGTCCTCCTTGCGGCCGCCGAAGTTGAGGTGCAGCGCGGCGTCGTCCTTGAGCACCCACGCCCCGCGGACCTGCTCGGCCCGCACGCTCGCCAGGTCGATCGCGGCGGTCACCTTCGGCCGCGGCGAGTGCAGTCGAGGCTTGCCGTTGAACAGGCCGTAGCCGACGACCGGCCGCGGCGAGCCGATGGTCGCCCACTCGGTCGGCCGCAATTCCCGCATCACCCGCTTGGCCTCGTCGGCGTCGGCCTGCCGCTTGCCGAAGTCGGCGAGCAAGGTCAACCCCGCGACGAGTTGCCACGACTCGCCCGCGTACCGGGCGTTGACCGTCACGATGTCGATGGCGACGAACTTCTCCCTCGCCGGCGTCGTGACCGTCGCATCCCCCGCCGTCTCGTTGGCCTGCTTGGTCAAGTCAATGACGCCCGGCGGCAGCGACTGCGGCGGGACTTGGGGCGGGGCTTGCGCGAGAGCGGCGGGGCCGACGGCGAGCGACGCGAGGACCAGGAACCGGCGCATGGGCGAACCTCCGAGGAGTTACCGCGAGTATCGGTTGTCCGGCCTGGGCAAGTTGAGCCGACTTCGCCCGGCGTCGGTACACTCAGCGGAGGTTTCTTCCACCGAGGGCGTCCGATGCGAATGTTGCTGGCAATTCTGGTCCTGGCCGTCGGCGCGCAACTGCGGGCCGAGCCGCCCAAGCCGGTGCTCATCGACCTGTGGCCGGGGGCCGCGCCGGGCGAGTCGGCGACCGCGTTACCGCCGGAGAAGGACTTGCCGCCGCAGAAGGAGGCCCGCGTCGTGCGGCGCGTCGGCAACGTCAGCAAGCCGACGCTCACGCACTTCGCGGTGCCGGCCGCCAAGGCGAGCGGGGCGGCGGTCGTGATCGCGCCGGGCGGCGGCTACAACATCCTCGCCTGGGACCTCGAGGGCGAGGAGGTCGCCGCGTGGCTCAACAGCGTCGGCGTCACGGCGTTCGTCTTGAAGTACCGGGTGCCGCGACGCCCCGAGGACGCCAAGGACGCCGCCCCGAAGGCCGCGCTGATCGACGCCCAGCGGGCCATTCGCCTGGTGCGCAGCCGGACCAAGGAGTTCGGCATCGACCCCGCGAAGGTCGGCATGCTCGGCTTCTCCGCCGGCGGCAACCTCACCGCGTTGACTTGTACCAATTACGACACGCCGCAATACCCCGCCGCCGACGCCGCCGACGAGGTGTCGAGCCGGCCGGACTTCGCGGTCTTGATCTACCCGGCGTACCTCGTCGAGCCGAAGACGGGGCAACTCTTCGAGGGCGTCAAGGTCACCGCGAAGACGCCGCCGACCTTCCTGGCCCACGCCTTCGACGACCCCGTCACGCCGGTAAATAGCTTGGTTTACGCGCTCGAACTGAAGCGCTTCAAGGTGCCGTGCGAACTGCACTTGTACAGCGCCGGCGGCCACGGCTACGGCCTCCGCCCCGCCGGCCCCGTGACGACCTGGCCGAAGCGCTGCGAGGAGTGGCTGGCCACGCTGAAGCTGACGAAGTAAGTCGCCCGACGCAACGGCGTTAGACATAATCTGAGAGCGTCCGGGGCCACACCGGCCCCGGACGCTCTCAGAAACGCCCGCGGCCGACCCACCGGACTCGCCCCGTCGGCACACCACTTTTTGACCGAAAAGCGAGAATCCTCCATCCGACGCCTGTCACCGCCCGTCTTGACGGGTGTTCGATCGGCCACGCCTCGTCTGGCCCCCGCCGAGGCTTCCCACCCCGCGCCGGACGTGCGACGCACGGCTCGACGCGACTTCGGTTCAAAAATACTTTCGAGAACACCACGATGTCCTCCCCCAAAAATCACTCGAACCGGAACCGCTTCCTCCCCACGTCGCGCCCCCGCTTGGTGGCCCCGCGGCTCGAGTCGCTTGAAGAGCGGGCGGTCCCCGCGACGATCTACACCGTAAACTCCGCGGGGGACACCGGCACCGGTGCCGGCGTGACCGGCGACCTGCGTTACGTGCTCACGCGAGCCAACGCCGACGCCAGCGCCGGACTCGACACCGTCAACTTCCAGATCCCCGGCACCGGGCCGCAGACGATCGCGCTGCTCAGCGCGCTGCCCTCCGTGACGCGGCCGGTGCTCATCGACGGCTTCTCGCAGCCGGGCTTCGTGAGTACCCCGCTCGTCACCCTCGACGGCACCAACGCCGGGGCGTTCGCCAACGGTTTGAACCTCGGCGGCTTCAACCCGGCGTCGGCGGGAAGCACCGTCCGCGGGCTGGCGATCGTCAACTTCAAGGGCAGCGGCGTCGCGGTCAGCGGCAACAACGACTCGATCGTCGGCAACTCCATCGGCGTCGCGGCCGACGGCAAGACGGCGGCCGGCAACGGCGGCGATGGCGTCGTCGTCTTCGCGGGCGTCACCAACGTGACGATCGGCGGTGCCCCCAGCGGCGGCACGGCCGACTCGAAAGTCGCCAACCGGATCGCCAACAACGGCGGCGACGGCGTGCAAACGGACGGCACGAGTACGTCGGTCCTGGGCAACTCGATCTTCGCCAACGCCGGCCTCGGCATCAACCTCGACGGCGTCGGCAACGACAAGCTGGCCGCCCCGACCCTGACCGGCGTCACCCGCAGCGCCGCCGGGACGACGGTCACCGGTACGCTCACGGCCACCCCCAACACGACCTACCGCGTCGAGTTCTTCGGCAACCCGGTCGTCAGCCCGAGCGGGGGCGACGAGGGCGAAACCTTCCTGGGGGCCGTGACGGTCGTGACAAGCCCCAGCGGCGCGGCCAACTTCGTCGCCAACACCCTCCCGGCGGTCAACGGCGGCACCGGCGTCACGGCGACCGCGACCGACGCCACCGCCCCGGCCGCGGCCACGACCGGTGACACGTCGATGTTCTCCGTCGCGGCGGGCGTCCCGACCGGCAACGTCGCCACCACGACGGCCCTGGCGGCGACCCCCGCGGCGACGACCGTCGGGCAACCGGTGACGCTGACCGCGACCGTCACCGGCCCCACCGCGCCGGTCGCGGTGACCACGCCGACCGGCACCGTAACGTTCTCGCGGAACGGCACGACTCTCGGTACGGCGACGGTCGGACCGAACGGCAAGGCGGTCTTCACCACCTCGGCACTGCCCGTCGGCTCGGACACGGTGACCGCCACCTACAGCGGCGACAGCGACAAGGCCGCGAGCGCCGGCAGCACCGTCGTGACGGTCAACGGCGTCGTCACGACGACGGCGGTGACCGCCGCGCCCAACCCGGTGACCTTCGGGCAGTCGGTCCAACTGACGGCGACGGTCGCCGGCGTGACGACGCCCGCCGGGTCGAACTTCGGGGGCCTCGTGACGTTCTCCCAGGGCGCGACGACCCTCGGGACCGTGGCCATCTTCGGCGGCAACCAGGCATTCCTGAGCGTGTCGTCCCTGCCGGTCGGGGCCGACGCGGTCACCGCGACCTTCAGTGGCAACGCCACCTTCGCCCCGAGCACCGGGGCGGCGACGGTGACGGTGACCGCCCCGACGGGGTTGGCCGTGACCGGCGTCGCGGTGACCGTCACGCCCGCCGCCACGACGTTCGGCCAGCCAGCCAACCTTTCGGCGACCGTCACGAGCATGACCGCGGGGGCCGTAACCGGCAGCGTCACGTTCACGACCGGGTCGCCGCTCGCGCCGGTCGTCCTCGGGACGGCCCCCCTCGCGGGGGGAGTCGCGACCCTCACGACCGCCGCCTTGCCGGTCGGCACCGACACGATCACCGCGACCTACAGCGGCGACAACACTTACGCCTTCAGTGCCGCGACGGCGACCGCGACTGTGACCGCTCCCGCCGGCACGGCCGCGACGACCACGGCCCTCGCGGCGACGCCTAACCCGGCGACCTTCGGGCAGGAGCAAGTGACTCTGACGGCGAGCGTCGTCAGCGTGACCGCCGGCAGCCCGTCGGGCACGGTGACCTTCACGGCCGGCACGACGGTCCTCGGCACGGCCGATGTCTTCGCGGGTCAGGCCAAGCTCGTCACCGCGAGCCTCCCGGTCGGCACCAGCACCATCACCGCGACCTACAGCGGGGACGGGACGTTCGCCACGAGCGCCGGCACAACGACCGAGACCGTCAACGCGACCCAGGGTACGGCCGTCACGACGACGACCTTGGCGGCCACGTCCGGGACGCCCCCGACCGCGGGGCAGCCGGTGACGGCCGGCCAGCCGGTGACCTTCACCGCGTCGGTGACCAGCGCGACCGCCGGCGTCACGACCGGCACCGTCACCTTCACGCAGGGTACGACGGTCCTGGCGACCGCCCCGGTCGCGGCCGGCGCGGCGAGCTTCACGACGAGTACGCTGGCGACCGGCTTCGACACGGTCACCGCGACCTACAGCGGCGACGCGGTGTTCGCCGCCAGCGCCGGCAGCACGGTCGTCAACGTCACGGCCCCGACCACGACGACCGTGACGGCCAGTCCGGGCACCTTCTTCGGCCAGGCGGTCACCCTGACGGCGACCGTCGCCCCGGCCGGTAGCGGCTCGTTCAACGGCACGATCACGGGTACGGTCACCTTCAGCAGCGGGGCGATCGGCCTCGGCATCGCCAACGTGATCAACGGCGTGGCGACGCTCTCGACGAGTGCCCTCCCGGCGGGCATCAACACGGTCACCGCGACCTACAGCGGCAACACGTCATTCTCGCCCAGCGCCGGCACGACCGCGGTGACGGTGACCAGCGCGACGACGGTCACGACGGTCACGACCAACCCGACGGTCACCTCGAGCGCGGCGGCCCAAGTCGTTTCGCTCGCGGCCGTCGTGACGACCCCGTCCGGCACCGTGAACGAGGGCCAGGTCACGTTTACGGTCACGGACTCGTCCGGCGTCGCCGTCGGGGCGGCGGTGAGCGGGCCTGTGACCAACGGCGTGGCGACGGCGAACTTCACGCTGCCCGCGGGCCGGCCGGCCGGGACTCTGACCGTGACCGCCGCTTACACGGACGCGGCCCCGAACAACTTCGCGACGAGTACGGGGTCCGGGACTCTGACCGTGACGGCGACCCCCGCGCCGGCCCAGACCGCCACGACGACCACGACCGCCAACCGAACGGCGACGTTCAGCACCGCGGCGCAGCCGGTCACACTCACCGCGAACGTGACCGCCGCGACCGGACCGGTCAACGAAGGGACGGTCACCTTCACGATCACGGACGCGACGGGGGCGGCGGTCGCCACCGCGACCGGGGCGGTGACGAACGGCG